>JBMSGX010000035.1:0-13931 GCA_049416285.1 Crocinitomicaceae bacterium
CATTGCTGACCAAACGGTGATACCGGTAGGAGGAACAGTGAACTTTACAAGCTTAGCAACAAATGCGCCTACCTCATGGACATGGGACTTTAGTGGAGGCGCGCCAAATACTACAATTGAAAATCCTAGCGCGACGTTCAACGCTGTGGGACTTTACACAGTTACACATACTGCTACTAATGCTTTCGGAACAGGAACAGAAACAAAAGTTGATCACATTCAGGTTGTAGCTCCTGCTACAGGAACGGGATGTGATACACTAAGAAACTACAACCCTGCAGATGACTATTACACGTTATATGGAGCAACAGGATACATACAAGGAAACGAAGTTGTCTCAGGATTCAACATCCTTGAATGGGCAGAGCCTTATACTGCTCTAGCCACTACTGAAGTTAGAAGGCTGGAATTTGTTCCTACACGTGTTGAAGATGGCGGTGGCGAAATCTACATCCGTGTTTATGCGGATAATGCAGGTGAACCGGGAGCTGTACTTGTTGAAGACACAGCTCAACTGGCTGACTTAACAGAATTAGTTTGGAATGAATTCAACTTCACAAATCCAGTATCTGTAACGGGGAATTTCTGGGTTGGATATACTGTGAGTTATGTAAATCCTACGGATACATTCGCATTATTGACAACTTACAACTTAGCGCCTACTCCAAACCTCAATAACTTCACTTCAATGAACGTTGACGGTATTGGATGGCTTCCAGTGAGTGATGTATACGGAGATGGAGCAGGTAACGACGTTGGAACAGCATTCTTAATGGATGTATTGACATCTAACGGCCCAGATCCGGTAGCTGATTTCACAGCTGATGGAAATATGGTTTGTGAAGGTGGGGACATCATGGTTAACGGATCAATTTCTACGAACGTTACGAACTACTATTGGTACGTTACTGATGATCCATTTACAACGGTATTTCAAACAAGCAACACAGCAGGTAACACATTCAACTTCCCGAATGCAGGGAATGAGCAAATATTCTTATTTGCAGATGGATCTTGTAAAACTGATGCTGTTGTGCTTCCAGTAACGGTAAATGTTGCGCCTTCAGCTACAGTAACACCGACAGCTACAACATGCGGTAATAACAACGGTGTGATTACAGTAACAGCCCCAGCAGGCGGTGACGGTACTACTTACTATTACAGCCTTGATGGTGTAAACTACCAAACTGGAAATACATTCAACAACCTGGCACCCGGTAACTACGATGTTTATGTAGCTACTGTTGGTGACAATTGTGTCACTTCTTACACTGTGAACATTGCAGCTTCATCTGCATTCGGAGCAGCTGCCAGTTCAAACCAGGATATTTGTCCAGGTGAATCTGCAACAATTTCTGCCTCAGGTGGTGTTAGCTATCAATGGTTAGACGGGGCGACTATCATCGGGACAAACATGTCAGAGGTGGTTACACCGGCTGCCCAAACGCAGTACACTTGTATTGTTACAGATGGTTCAGGGTGTCAGTCTACCGTTTATACTACTGTGACAGTAAATACTCCTGCCGCTGCTCCAACTATTACAGCAAGTGGTTCAACTACGATCTGCTCAGGTACTTCAGTTGATTTAACTTCATCGTACCCAACGAATAACGCTTGGTCTACAACTGAAACATCTTCAACGATCACGGTGAACAGTTCAGGATCATACTCAGTTACCTATACAGATGCAAACGGATGTACTTCAACTTCTGCTCCTACTGTTGTTACGGTAACACCAGGTCCAAGTATCGCGAGTGGAACAGTTAATGGCCCAACAGTTTGTGCCACGGCTACGGGATCGATTGAAATAACTGGTTCTGGTACAGGAGATGTTAGCTGGACAGGTTCAGCGACTGGTTCTCAGACAGGAGTAACACTTCCGTATACAATTACGGGACTAGCTGCAGGATCTTACACAATTACGTTCACAGACGGAACTGGATGTGTTTCAAACCAGGTAACTGAAGCATTGAGCGACCCTACTCCGCCAACAACGCCAACAGTAACTGCGGGCGGGGCAACGACATTCTGTTCGGGTGGATCAGTAACGCTGACATCTTCTTACGGAACTGGTAACACATGGTCAACGACGGAAACAACAAATGCTATCACTGTATCAACATCAGGGTCTTACTCTGTAACGTATACAGATGTTTCAGGTTGTTCAGCAACTTCGACTCCAATTACAGTAACTGTTAATAACAACCCGACAGCGCCAACAATTACTGCCGGTGGAGCGACGACTTTCTGTGATGGGGGTTCTGTTGCCTTGACATCATCGCAAGGAGCAGGAAACGTTTGGTCGACAGCTGAATCAACGCAAACAATCAACGCAACCGCGACTGGTGCTTACACTGTAACATACACAGATGGTAATGGTTGTTCCGCGACTTCAGCTCCATTAAACATAACAGTTAATCCACTTCCTGCTGCTCCTACGATCAGTACGGGTGGCGCAACAACATTCTGTGACGGAGGTTCAGTAACACTTACTTCTTCTGAAGCTACAGGTATCCTTTGGTCTGATAACTCAACTACTCAGGATATCACAGTTTCTGCTTCTGGATCTTACACTGTTACTTACACTGACGGTAACGGATGTGCATCTACATCTGCAGCGACAGTTGTAACGGTTAATCCACTTCCTACAGTAACAATGTCGTCTATTGCACAAGTATGTGTTTACGATGCGGCATTTGCACTTACAGGTGGTTCTCCATCAGGAGGAACATACAGTGGAACCGGTGTAACGACAAACCAATTTGATCCAAATACAGCGGGAACAGGCACACATACGATCACGTATAGCTACACAGACGGGAACGGATGTTCGAATGATGCAACAACGGACATCGTTGTAGATGCTTGTCTTGGTCTTGAGGAGATCACGACGGAGATCAATGTATACCCTAACCCAGCGAATGATCACTTGATCATTGAGTTGGATGGTGAGTTTAACTACACGATCACTGATGCACGCGGACGCGTTGTTAGTGAAGGATATGCAAACAATACAACAACGGTTGATGTTCAATCATTCGAGTATGGCGTTTACTTTGTAAATGTTCATGCGAATGAGAAGTCATCAACGATCAGAGTTGTGAAGCAATAATATCTTTGAATAGATTAAGGAGCCCCTCTTCGGAGGGGCTTTTTTGTTGGTTTAACAGCACCTTAATAATTAGTAATTTAGAAACGTGGACGAAAATTAAGCCGCTGATTCTTACCCCAACTATTTATAACAGTATCAAATCCAGCCTTGGAAAAAGATTGAGGAGGAAAAGATTAAATCAATAAAACGTTCTTTATTTGTTCTAAAATAGAATTGATATATAGCAAATTAGATAACCATTGCTTTCCCCGATTGATCTTTATGAAACCACGATTTTTAAATAATGTAAATGTTTTATTCGTTGTTTTTGCGGTGCTGGCCTTTAGCACCCTTCTTAATTCGTGCAGTTCTTCTCATAATGTCAGTTCTAACGGATTCATTCAAAAACGTAAATACAATAAAGGATGGTATATCAAGTCACGCCAGCGCGTTAAATCATCCTCAGAATCTAAAAGCTTTGAAAGATTAAGATCTGACAAAACGAAAATAACTGAGGAAAAGGAGGTGAACACTCTTTTACCTCATTATAAAGCCAAAACAGAACATTCTGTTAAAGCTGATGGGGACAAAGAAATTGAATACTCACTTTTAAACAACACAAATACTCCGAATGAAAAGATAATAAAAGTAAGCGCAAATAATTGTTTCAATAAGAGCGTTCCTCCTGGAAAAGATCATGTTCTTAAAGATATTCCCAAGCTGCTGCCCACATTGTATTTCCCCGGAATTCCAATGACGCCAGATGAAAAAGGTCAGTTGGCAGCAATCATCTGTTTATTAGTGAGTCTGCTTCTAATAGCCCTGTTCTGTATCCATTTGTCTGGTATCTGGATTATTCCGAAAGCCGGATTAGTAATAATGTGGATAGCACTATTAACAGTTGCCGCCGCCGCAATTATTAAAAATGAAGAGGAAGTAAACCGTTTGAATATGCGACCATCGTTTCGTGCGATTAATTCAATTATGCACTGGTTCTTCAAAGTCTCACTAGTGCTTATAATTGTTTTTGCCTGCCTGATCATTTTAATGATTATTATTTCAGCGATCATATTTTTCATAGGCGTTACAGATATCATTATCACAACTCTGGGTATCACTATAGGAGTCACAGTTATCACGTTGTTCGTTATTTGCGGTATTCTTTACTTTTTGGAAATGTATCCTGAATTGTTCTGGGCCACAACTCTATCTTTGTTCCTTGGGATTCTTTTGTACTCTATCTATTTGGCGGCAACAACTTCCCTTCTACTTGCCGTATTGAGCTATGTATTTTTAATTGGCGGAGCTATACTTGCAATCCTTTATATTATTCTTTCAATTTCAGACCTAATTTAGAATTCATTCCTCCATTGAATAATTGCTGTAGCAGGCTTTTTTGGTGCGTTCTGGATAAACTTTTGACAAATAAAAAATAATAGATGGATATACTAACTCGTAATGAAATATTAACCTCTTGATTATTATATTCCAAAAAAAAAGGGCTCACAAATGTGAACCCTTTTTTATTATTTCATTCTGCTAATTACGCATCAATATTCGCGTATTTTGCATTTTTCTCAATGAACTCTCTACGTGGTGGAACTTCATCACCCATTAGCATAGAGAAGATCTGATCACATTCCGCAGCGTTCTCGATCGTAACCTGACGTAACGTTCTGTTTTCAGGACTCATTGTTGTTTCCCAAAGCTGCTCTGCATTCATCTCTCCAAGACCTTTGTAACGCTGAACGTTTACAGACGATTCAGATCCTGACCCTTTAAATTCCTGGATCAAACGATCGCGCTGGTTATCATCCCATGCATATGACATTTTTGCACCTTTTTTCACTTGGTACAATGGTGGCGTTGCAATATAGATGTATCCATTTTCGATCATTTCCTTCATGTATCTGAAGAAGAACGTAAGGATCAACGTTTCAATGTGAGAACCATCGACATCGGCATCACACATGATGATCACTTTGTGATATCTCAGCTTCTCCATGTTCAGCGCCTTAGAATCTTCTTCTGTTCCAACGCGAACTCCTAATGCAGTATAAATGTTCTTGATCTCTTCATTTTCGAAGATCTTGTGCTGCATTGCTTTCTCCACATTCAGAATCTTACCTCTCAATGGCATGATCGCCTGGAAATGACGGTCTCTCCCCTGCTTTGCAGTTCCACCCGCTGAATCTCCCTCGACAAGGTACAACTCACTTTCTGCAGGATCCTTAGAAGCGCAGTCTGCCAGTTTTCCCGGTAGACCTGAACCTGTTAATACATTCTTACGTTGCACCATCTCACGTGCTTTACGCGCCGCTTGACGTGCTTTCGCAGCAAGGATCACTTTCTGAACGATCGTCTTAGCTTCATTCGGATGCTCCTCTAAGTAAATCGCTAACATTTCCGAAACTCCCTGACTTACAGGTGCAGTCACCTCACGGTTTCCAAGTTTCGTCTTTGTCTGTCCTTCAAACTGAGGTTCTGCAACTTTTACCGATACTACTGCCGTCAAACCTTCACGGAAATCATCTCCTTCGATCTCCACTTTTTCTTTTGCCAACATTCCGGTTTCAGTAGCATACTTCTTCAATGTATTCGTCAATCCACGACGGAAACCTGACAAGTGCGTACCACCTTCATGAGTGTTAATATTATTCACATAAGCCTGAATGTTCTCACCATAAGAAGTATTGTATGTTAAACCAACCTCTACTGGGATTCCATCTTTTTCTCCTTCGAAATAGATCACATCGTGGATCAATCTCTCTCGGTTACGATCCAAATACTGCACAAATTCTCGCAACCCTCCTTCAGAGTGAAATACCTCGCCTGAGGGCTTTCCATCTTCATCCAGATTACGCAGGTCCGAGATTGTAATTGTAATTCCTTTGTTCAAGAAAGCTAACTCACGCATTCTTGCCGCAAGCGTATCGTAGTTGTACGTTGTTGTTTCAAAAATCGACGCATCCGGAACGAATGTTACTTCTGTTCCTGTTCTATCTGTAGTTCCGATCTCCTTTACATCATACAAAGGTTTACCGATATTATACTCCTGCTGGAATACTTTTCCTTCCCGATGAACTGTAGCGGTAAGGTGTGTAGACAATGCGTTTACACATGAAACCCCTACACCGTGCAATCCTCCCGATACTTTGTATGTATCCTTGTCAAATTTACCTCCGGCGTGAAGCACTGTCATTACAACCTCTAACGCTGATTTTTTCTCTTTCGAGTGCATCGCAGTTGGGATACCACGACCGTTATCTTTTACCGTTATGGAGTTGTTCTCATTTATCAATACTTCGATCGTATCACAGTGCCCCGCAAGTGCCTCATCGATCGAGTTATCAACCACCTCATAAACCAGGTGATGAAGTCCTTTCACTCCAACATCACCGATGTACATCGCAGGTCTTTTTCTAACTGCTTCTAATCCTTCGAGGACCTGGATATTATCCGCAGCATAATCCTGCTTTTTGTTATTTTCTTCACTCATAATAAATAGATTAAACTGTAGGTGTATCCCTAGAATTCAATAGCAAACAAAAATAGCGATACAGAGCGGCAAAGAGAAGGGTTTCAGCGCTAGAATAAAGGAACTTTTCAACATTTTTCGAGTCAAATTGTTAATAGCGTCATCTACGTTCAAAAAATACGTTATTAAATAGTGAACTGAATTTGGAACATTATTTGATTTTTTTCGAATAAACATACATGCAGAGAGCATTTTACATAGCGATCATCACTTTTTTAACCTTCAACGTTTTCAGTCAATATGAAGGGACCTGGAAAGGCGTGTTAATACCTGCAGGACTCACTGCCTCAGATGGCACCATTGTTTATTTAGATATTGACGGATCAGATAATTCTTACTCAGGAAAGATCAGAAATGAGGGATACGAAAGCGATCTCTACGCGGTAAAACTATTCGAAGGCAAAGCAAAGAATGAAGGTCTGGAGTTCGAGGAACGTGTTGTTCTGAGTCAAAAAAAATCGTCTCGAAACAAATGGTGTCGTTACCAAGGAAATCTGCGATACGACAGCATCACTGGATACCTGGAAGGATCTTACACAAGTAGCGATTGCCGCCGAGTTTCAGGCAAGATCAAACTGTTCCGCTCTGAATTCGAGTTCCCGGAGGAAACGAATATTACAGTGAGCCAAGTCTGGTTTGATCGATTTCTGTATGATTTAAGAGAAGGATTGGAAGCTCCGGAGATCAGAAAGAAGCAACGTGATAATTTTGTCTTCGAACCTATCTATTTCGATTATGACAAGGCTGAGATCCGACCGGAGCACTATCAATACCTAAACAGTATGATCCGAGTTGTAAAGGGACACACTGACTTGCGAGTATTAGTAACAGGACACACTGATTCGGATGGTTCTGACAGGTACAACGATGAGCTTTCAAAACGAAGAGCTCAAGCGATCGTTGATTACTTTGTGGCCCGAGGATTAAAAGAAGATCGCCTAGAATTCGATTTTAAAGGTGAGAAATCACCCGTTGATAATAACACTACACCGGAAGGGAGACAGCGCAACAGAAGGGTTGATTTCAAGTTTATCTAACAAAAAAAGCCACCCTTTCGGATGGCTTTCGTATAATTTCGCTTATCAAGCTTATACTTTTCCGAGCATTGCGCTTTTCAACCCTTTGTCCGCAGGCTTATCTCCGAACCAAATTGCCCAAAGTGCTTTTTTGAATTCTAAACCGCTTTGAGTACCAAGCTTTTCACCGTTCATAAACACCTGAACACCTACTCCTGGCTTGTTAATCAAGATGATATCATCTCCTGACTTAAATTCCTTGCTAAAAAGCTTCATGAACGAGCTAATCTCTGATTCCGTTGCTTTTCCTTCAGAAGAATTTGAGAATCCTTCTTTTACAGTTTCTACAAACTTGTCTCTGGTAACCTTATCAGAAACTAGTTTAATACGAATACACATCTCTTCATTCGCATTAATAATAGCCTTAGCATCTGAAGATGTTTCAGTCAGATAAAGTGCGGATACATACAAGTCAAAAAAGTACTTCTCTCTTAGTCCTGACCCGTTGTATTTAACAACTTTGTCATTGATTTTCATCTTAGATGGGAATGTAACTCCGTGAGACTTAATGTCCTGTGCAGAGGAAGTAAATGCCATACCCAGAACAAACAATACTCCCATAAATAATTTAGATTTCATATCTCTCATTTTGTGAATTAATAGTTACCTTTAAGCAATCATTATTCCAAAATTACAAATAATTATTACTTATGTCTAGAATCTTAACATTCGCTCTATTTTCAACATTGCTTATTTTAACTTCTTGCGGAGGAGGTTGGTCTGATGAGCAGAAAGCTCAAATTAAAAACAAATGCATCGCAGACGGAGGATTTGACTGTGACTGTGTTGTTGAATCAGTTGTAAAAGCACATGCTAATCCTGATGGATACAACAAACTTTCTGATGAAGATAAAAATGACTTAATGAAAGATTGCGTTGTTGAAGTTGAGGAAGAAGCTGAAGAAGAGATTGAATCATTCTAAGCGATTAACACACGATATTTAAGGCAGCCTAAGGGTTGCCTTTTTTTATACATATAAAGTTCTGAAGCATTTCTCTTCCGTATTCGGTCATAATGGACTCAGGGTGGAATTGAATCCCATAAAGAAGCTTAGAAGAATCACTTATCGCCATCAACGTATTGTCCGAAACAGCAAAAGCATCACTTTTATATCGATGAGACTCTTGTACTTTCCAGCTATGATATAAACCAACTTTTATCTTTCTTGGTAATTCGGAGAATATTCCTTCGTGATTCACCACATTGATCATCTCCTCCACTCCATGCATCACAGCAGATTTATTCTCAATATCTCCACCCAAATGAAGAGCGATTGCTTGCATACCCAAACAAACACCTAAAACCGGAAGTTTTCCTTCACAAATTTGAATGATCTCCATTAAATTAACATGCTCATTCGGCAGACCTGGACCGGGAGATAATATTATCGCATCATAACTAAGCAATTTATTGAGATCTACTTCGTTGTTTCTCACAACATCAACACTACAATTCATCCCCTCCAAATAATGACTGAGATTGTAAGTAAAAGAATCGTAATTATCGACAAGCAGTATATGATGCAAAATCTCCTTATTTTTGACCGAAATTAGCAATTTTTACAGCGTTGAAAAAAGTAATACAAATATCAGGCGCACCTGCGCCTATCGGACCATACAGTCAAGCAGTACTAATCAATGATACACTTTACGTTTCCGGTCAAATTCCCATGGACCCTATGACAGGTGAACTTGCCGAAGGTAATATTCAAGACCTTACCAAAAGAGTGATGACAAATATTGGGAACCTGTTAAATGAAGCTGATATGGACTTTTCGAACATAGTTAAATGCAGCATTTTCTTGAAAGATATGGGACAATTTAATGACGTAAATGAAGTGTATGCAACTTATTTCAACGATCTGCCCCCAGCGCGAGAAACCGTTCAGGTAAGCAAGCTACCTAAAGACGTTGATGTTGAAATATCTTGTATCGCGGTCAAATAATTGAATAGCGAAACTACATATGACCTTACAGTTGTCATTGTAAATTACAATGTTCAATATTTCCTGGACCAATGCCTGGATTCCGTTAAGAAGGCCTCTAACAATTTAAGAGTAGAGATATTCGTTGTCGACAACGACTCGAAGGACGGGTCTATTGAGATGGTAAAGGACAAATACCCTGAAGTTCACCTGATTGAAAACAAGGATAATGTAGGTTTTTCCGTTGCCAACAACCAGGCCATAGAATTGGCGAAAGGGAAGTACATTCTGTTATTGAATCCTGACACTGTTGTTGGAGAAGACACCTTTGAAAAGACTGTCAACTACATGGAAAATAATACTCAAGCCGGTGGTTTGGGAATCAGAATGTTTGATGGACGCGGAAACTTCCTGCCCGAATCAAAGCGAGGCCTTCCCTCTCCTATGGTAGCATTTTACAAGATTTTTGGTTTAAGCGCTTTGTTTCCAAAATCTAAACGATTTGGGCAGTACCACTTAGGACACATTCCGGAGGAACAAACAGCTGAAGTAGATATTCTCAGTGGAGCCTTTATGTTGATGCGTAAAGAAGCGCTGGAGAAAACCGGGTTGCTAGATGAAACTTTCTTCATGTACGGCGAAGACATCGACCTATCCTACAGAATTCAATTAGCGGGGTATACAAATGTTTACTTTGCGGACAGTTCTATCATTCACTACAAAGGAGAATCTACGAAAAAAGGATCCGCGAATTATGTATTCGTTTTCTACCGGGCAATGATCATTTTCGCGCGAAAGCATTTCTCGCAGAACAATGCGTGGCTTTATTCGTTTCTGATCAATTTTGCAATCTACCTGCGAGCATCCCTAGCACTGTTGGTACGTTTTATAAAACGAACAACACTTCCTTTGGTGGATCTTCTTTTGATCACTGGTGGACTTTTCGCGCTGACAGGTTACTGGACAAGGGCCGGAATTGAATTCCCAACAAAGATCATTACCTATTCCATTCCGATTTATGGCATCACCTGGGTATTTTCCAATTTCTTCCAAGGTGCATATGACAATCCTATTAAACTTCTGAAGTTCATCAAAGGAACCTTGATTGGTACAGTACCAATTCTATTGGTATACGGGTTATTGCCTAAAGATTATCAGTTTTCGAGATTGTTCATTTTAATAGGTGCGTCCTGGACAATTCTCTACTACTTGATCTCGCGTGTTTATCTTCATTTTACAGTGAAAGGGAAATTCGATCTTCTCAAACGTTCAAAGAACCGTTTTTTGGTTTTCACAAAAGCTTCTGCTTCTCCAATCAAGGAACATCTGAAATTCTCTCATGGAGAAATAGAACAAATTCATGAAACCGCCCAATTTGTTTCTGGTGATGAATTAAATAGATATGATGAATTGATCTATGATAGTTCAAGCGTTAATTACCGCAATATAATAGATCACATGGGAAGGAATCGCGATTCAAATTGCTCCTTTAAAATCGCACCGGAAAAGGCAGAGTACTTTGTTGGTAGCGACTCAATTGACACAAAAGGCGAATTGTACATATTGAATTTGAACACGCTATTAAGTGAAGAAAATAGACGGAAGAAGCGAACTTTCGATTGGAGTTTTGCCCTGCTCCTTTTGCTCTTGCTACCTTTCAATATCTGGTCATTTTCTAACAAGAAAAAATATATCAACAATTTAACAGCTATTCTCTTTGGGAAATTGTCTTTTATCGGCTTTACGGAAAGTGCAAGGATGAAAGATGTTCGCCTTCCGAAAATAAAACCGGGAGTTCTGCATCCTTCGGATATATTGGGCATTGAGGAAGAGTCAGTAGTTGAAAAATTGAACCTACTCTACTCTAGAGATTACTCTATGCGCAAGGACCTTTCCATCGTGCTCAAAGCGTGGAAAAAATTAGACCGATAATCGCTCCTATCACCTTGTAGAAACCGAATTTTAGGTTATTTTTGTGTCCAAATTCAACGAAAGATATTATATGGCACAGATAGAGATCAGACTTCCGAAAATGGGTGAAAGTGTTACTGAAGCAACAATTACCAACTGGTTAAAGAACGTTGGTGATTCAGTGGCATTGGACGAACCATTAGTTGAAGTTGCTACAGATAAGGTTGATAATGAATTGCCTTCTGAAGCAGAAGGAGTTCTTGTAAAACAATTGTTCAATGTAGACGACGTTGCTCAAGTTGGTGACGTGATCGCTATTATTTCAACAGACGGAGAAGCGCCTGCGGATGATGCTCCGGCAACAACAGAAACAGCTGCTCCTACAACGGTTGAAGAGACTGTTGCTGAAATTCAAGCTTCGGTTGAAACTGTTGCCAATGTAAATGGAAGCACTTCTGAATTGACTAAGAACGGGCCGTCAGGAAAATTCTATTCACCACTTGTAAGAAGCATTGCCAGTAAAGAAGGCATCAGCATGGCTGAGCTTGAAACAATTGCTGGAAGTGGTCAAAGTGGTCGTGTAACGAAGAAAGATATTTTAGGATACATCGCAAATGGAAAACCTGCTGCAGGAAATACACAAACAGCTACATCTGCAGCTCCGGCAGCTGCTCCTGCTACAACGGCAAGCAAACCTGCTACTGCGCCAAGTGGATCAGGGTTCCTTGCAAATATTAAAGAACCGGTTGTGATACCAGGTCCTGGTGATGAGATCATGGAAATGGATCGCATGAGAAAAATGATCGCTGAGCACATGGTAATGTCGAAGCACGTTTCTCCGCACGTTACAAGTTTCGTGGAAGCTGACGTAACAAACATCGTGAACTGGAGAAACAAGGTGAAAGACGAGTTTGCTAAGCGTGAGAATGAAAAGATCACCTTTACTCCTATCTTCATCGAGGCTGTTGTGAAAGCGATCAAAGATTTCCCAATGATCAACGTTTCAGTTTCTGGAAATCAGATCATCAAGAGAAAAAACATAAATGTTGGTATGGCGACTGCCTTGCCGTCAGGTAACCTTATCGTTCCGGTTATCAAGAACGCGGACCGCATGAATATGGTGGGATTAACGAAATCAGTTAATGAGCTTGCTAACAGTGCGAGAACAAATAACCTTAGTCCGGAAGATATCCAGGGAGCAACTTACACTGTAACCAATGTAGGAACTTTTGGCAATGTAATGGGAACACCGATCATCAGTCAGCCACAAGTTGCGATCCTAGCACTTGGTGCTATTCGCAAGGTTCCTGCGGTTATTGAAACACCAAACGGAGACTTTATTGGTATTAGACATAAAATGTTCTTATCACACTCATATGACCACAGAGTTGTTGATGGGGCACTTGGAGGACAATTTGTTCGCAGGGTAGCAGATTACCTTGAGCAATTCGATGCTTCGAGAGAAATATAATCACTATGAAAAAACAACTATTCACACTATTACTGGGAGTATTGCCTTTTGTCGCTTCGTCTCAAATTACTGAGCTAGATGTAAGGCGAATGCTGAGAGATGCTTCTGAGCAAGAACTTGTAATTGAGTGTTCAAGAATGCTCCAAGAGGATTATTTCTATTTCGCGGAGATCATTGTTGACAAGCTTTTACAAATGAACCCTCAAAGTAGTAACTATCACTACAGAAAAGGGTTTATTGTATTAGATTCTCGCTTGGATTATGAAGCAGCGATGCCCCACCTATTTATGGCGATAAAGAATACAAAGAAGAATTATGACATGTATTCTGCGAACGAAGAAGCGGCGGCGGTCGATGCTTATTATCACCTGGCAAGATGTTATCATCTGGACTATCAGTTGGAGGAGGCTAAGAAGTACTACCAAATGTTCATCGATAACTCAAACAAAAAATCGGAGTTGATCCCTCAAGCTGAATTAAGACTAATTCAGTGTGATGTGGCAAAAGAACTTGTTGCGAAACCGAAAAATGTTATCGTTCGAAACATTGAATCACCGGTAAACACAGGAGACCCGGAATACTCACCTTCAATATCACTTGACGGTAAGTCACTTTACTTTACATCAAGAAGAAGATGGCAGGATTCAAGTACCGACATTTACAAAGACCCTAAACTTAACCAGTTTCCGGAAGACATCTTTGTTAGTTACATCGATGAGAATAGAAACTTCAGTGAGCCTGAAATGCTTGATTTTGCACAAGCAAGAATTAATGAAGCATCTGTATCGATCAGCTCAGACGAGAAAAAGATCTATGTATACAAGGATCAAGATGGATGGGGTGACCTATATTACTCTGATTTCAAACACCAGAAATTCGAAGAATTATTTCACATCAAGAACAATGATATAAATACAAA
>JBMSGX010000036.1:0-13868 GCA_049416285.1 Crocinitomicaceae bacterium
TGATAGAGGAGGAAAAAGGGCAGGGGCAGTCAATGATCTGGTGGATAGTTGCTGCAGTGGTTGCGGCAGCAGGTATGCTGTTTTTCTTTTTGCGTAAACGTAACAATCAGAATTTAGGAATGCTGATCTTCATGATCGGTTTGGCGGGAAGTGCGTTGGCACAGCCAACTGCAGATACTGCGGAAACCGCAGAAGAGGTTCTTAAGGACAGCACTGTTGACGTGACAGAGACGAAAAGAGTTACTACGGACAAATACGGACTTAGCTCCATAGAAAAGCGTGTCATAGACAACAAGGGGCGTGGAGATGATCGTTTCTACGGTACACGAAATTTCAGAGGGGGTCTTTATGATCTAGTTTACAGAGGTGGTGGGAACAACCTTTTCCTCAAGGATACTATTCCAAAATACTATTTGTGGAATCCAATGCCATCCTGGGGGTTGAAACAACTTTCAGATGTTGGATTTGATAAAGCAGTTTATCTATACTCCCATAACTTTGAGTATTGGTATCCACAAGCACGTTTGGATTCGTTAGCCGACGAAGGTTTTGAATACATCTGTAGACCAAAACTGGATAATTACTTAGATGATTACCTGCAAGATGTGATGGATCGTGCAAATGATACGACTAGTGGAGCGATGTATATTCACTGTTGGAACGGTTGGCATCAGTCTGGTTTATTATCAGCCTATACGTTGATGCAGTTCTGTGATTACTCAAATTACGAAGCACTTAAATATTGGGAAACGTGCACGGACGGTAATTACAGAGGTTTCTCTAAAGTGAAATCGCGTATCAGAAACTACAGACCTTCTGAGAAATATTACTTCACGGAAGAACAGCAAAAGAGATACTGTCCATGTGAAAAGGATGTTTCAGGACCGGCTGCGATTCAATCAGATGAAGATAAGATCAATCTTTCTGCGGATGAGATGATGGAGAAAGGGAGTACAGGGTCGTCTTCCAAAAACTACACATATCATACGATCAGATCAGGAGAAAGCTTAGGAACGATCGCGGATAAATATGGGATGGGGGTTTCCGAATTGCAGCGTTTAAATGGAATTAGGGGAACAACGATCTATGCCGGGAAGAAATTAAAGGTGATCGATAGAAAAGGTGTAAAAAGCACGTCAACGAAATCGTCTTCAAGTTCCTCCACCAGTGGCGTTTATCACGTGAAATCGGGCGATAGTCTTTACAGCATTGCACGTAAACATGGTACCACGATCGCTGCAATTAAGAAAGCGAACGGATTGAATAGCGATACGATCTATCCTGGACAAAAACTGAAGATCCCATAAAATGAGGTCTCCTTTTACAACAAAACAGCTAAGGCACCTTTCCTTCGGGATAGGTGTCTTTTTCTTGTTTAGCTGTGGAGGGAATTCAGACGAAACTGAAATTGACGTGCCTGCTTCCAATGGTTCGGATTCAACCCTGGTGCCTTATCAAATAGGTGCTTTTCAGTTTGATTCGGTGAATTTATTGACTACTACATTTCTAAATGGTGACCCGATAAAAAGGGCTCAGTCGGAAGAAGAATGGCAAATTGCTGCTGAGAATAATGAACCAGCATACTGTCTTTGTGGCGAGGATTCTAGCGTTGTTCTGTATAATTTCTATGCGCTATCCGATCCACGTGGAATTATTGAGCAGGATCGTTTGTTGAGTCTTGAAGATGCACGTAAAATGCAAGAAGGAGACTTTCGTTCATACTTTTCTAAAGGAGAGCCTACCATAGAACGCAGCTATTCAGGGAAATTTTATGACCTGGAATTGATCAATTGGTGGGTGATAGGCGATAATGACAGCGCTTGTGTAATGTGTTGGAAGCCGGATGGTACCGATATGAAGTTACAAGAAGCGTCAAAAGCAAACGGATTCTGTGTCCGACCAATCAAGAAATAAGATGAAAAAAATACTTGCGCTTGCGGCTATTTCGGTTTTCAATTCATTTGGACAATTGCCAGTAGATACTATTATCCATATTCCTATTGGAGAGAAGTCGCTACCCTTGGATGGAGAGATTCAATTAGAATTGGTGGCGCGAAAACAGCATTACAAGCAATCACCTGATCACAATGCAGACGTCTTTGATCGTTCTATTAGTTCGCCTAAATCTGCGGTCTTCACGCCCGATGGAAGTAAGTTTTATGTGCATTCACTGGAAGGATTTAGAACATCTGTTTATGAAACAGGTTCTTGGAAGCGTATTAAAGTGATACATCACAATTTCGGACCTAGAAATAATCATCTGTTTAAGGGAGATTCCATTTCTGTTTTTGATTATGAATATCGCGAGGAAAGAGTAGAAGGGACATATAATCACTTTGCGGGTAAACCGGTGGAAAGCTGTTTGTCACATGATGGAAAATATTTGTGGGTGACATATTACCGTAGAAATTATGATCAAAATGCTGAGAGTCCTTCTGCTGTTGCGATCATCGATACCGAAAAAGATGAGATCGTACGTGTAATGCCGACTGGACCGCTACCTAAAATGATCGCATGTTCACCTGATAATAGGTTTGTGGCCGTGACTCATTGGGGTGATAATACTGTAGGGATCATAGATGTTTCAGGAGATGACCCAATGGAATTCGAATACATCGAGCATTGTATTGTAGATCACCGAGCAGTACTTGATTTTGATACGGATAAAGTTGTTGATAGAGACAACAATTGTGGGAACTGTTTAAGAGGTACTGTTTTCAGTCCTGACAGCCGTTTCCTACTTGTAGGAAAAATGGGAGGTTCCGGCGGAATTATGGTCTTCGATACGCAGGATTGGTCTTCTCTCGGAACGGTTAGGGGAATGGAAGCGAACCTTCGACATATGGTCATTCATAAGGAGAATCTTTATATCAGCACGAACAGAACCGGATTTGTGCAGAAATGCAATTGGAAGGACATGGTCAAGTACCGTGTGGAGAATGAGGGTAAAGTCGTTTATTTCAAAAAATGGGAGAGCGCATCTGTAGGACCTGGAGCTAGAACAATTGATATTTCAGGTGACGGAAATTATGTGTTCTCTGCCGTAAATAATGCGTGCCAGGTTAAAGCGGTTAGAACTTCAGATATGAAGGTAGTTGCAGAGATTGGTGCAGATTCATATCCCGTGGGTATGGCGCTTTCTCCAGATGAAAAATACCTGGTAGTTACTTCACAAGGTAAACGTGACAAGGGAGGTAATTCAGTAATGATCTTCTCCGTATCTCAGAAATAGGATCAGACTTTTTTGAAGTCTACATGGTAGTGATCATCGTGTAGTCTGTTGATCAGACTGCTTAGTCCACGAACGACATAGATTCCTCTTTCTTTAAGTTTCTTCCCATTTGGAGTACCGTATAGCTCATCCTTGTACTCCACTTTAATGATCACTTTTTCGATCTTACTTCCATGTTTTCGCGCCTCATCATCCAGTATGAGCAAATGTTCAGCGATGATATCAAAATCTATCTTGATAGAAGGATCTTTTTCATAGTAGCCATTTTCATCGAATTCAAGAAGGTAATGCAAACGTCCCAATGTATCCAGTGAATAGTCGGGCTTTCCGTCTTTGAGCTTTGGCATCATGAAGTCCACGCTCAAACCGTTTTGGTGAGTTCGGTGTGGTGCAATCTTTCCTCCTTCCTTGTTCGACATCTCCATCAAGTAGAATTTGCGGTCAGGGTGGGTGGATTTTAGTTCTTTGTATGAATCAGTGATGATGTTACTCACGAGGTCACTCGTAAATCCTCGTGATAACAAATAACTCTCACGGTCAAAGTAAGTGTAGTTGTCGCCATAAAACGGGAGTAGTTTTCCGTGCTTTAATTTTCCATTAGAAACGGAACCAATGGATCTGCTGGGAATATCATCTCCTTTGTTCATTTCATAGAATTGTGTTAACTCCATTTTTTCCTGAGCGAGCACAGGAGTCATTGCTTTCTCATTCGGAGCAGATACAGTTTTTGATAAGGGGGCCTGATCTGTGCAGGAGACGATCAAAATGAAAATGGGAAAAAATCGAAACATGCGCATACTATCGTATACGAAGCTTTTGTCCTATCTGTAACACGGTAGTCGGGCGTAGTCCGTTCAGATTACAGAGGTTACTCACAGTGGTTCCGTGACGACGAGCAATGATCGAAAGACAGTCACCGCTGCGCACATAATACGTCTTCGCATTTTTACTATACGATTTTGAATGATGGGAAGGTGCGAAGATATCGCTCTCCAATCTGAGCTCAGTCGTCTTTAAATTGAATGTCTCCGTATCAAAGATCTTAGCAGGGTCGATCGGTTTGTCCTCTACGCGTACCTCAAAATGTAAATGACATCCTGAATGACGAGCTCCCGAATTTCCTCCTAAGCCGAGAAGTTCTCCAGCTTGGATCGTATCATTTGGTTTTACATGAAGTTTGTTGAGGTGCGCATAGTACGTCTCAAGACCGTTGTGATGTCTAACAATCACAAGGTTTCCAAAACCACCGTGATTGTATTTCGCATAGCGAACAATACCATCAAATGCAGCGACTACAGTATCACCGCGCTCCAGGTCAATATCGAGTCCTTTATGAAATACACCTCGTCTATAACCGAAAGGTGAATTAATCTTGTTGATCACGGGGTATGAATAGTCATGAACATCGTCACACAATTGAATGACAGTTGAATCATTGAAAGATGTCTTTCGCTCCTCCATAAATGCAAACGTCCTGTCATTGTACCAGTGCTCAGTAAATAAACCTGTTGTGTCGTAATATTGTGTTGCTGATTCAATCACCTCTGTGGATGTTGAATCCTTGTCATTCTTCTTTCCTTCATCTTCTCCATTTGTGTCAGCAGTTGGAGTAGAGAATGACAATGACATTGCCGAAACCAGCAGCAAAGTTGCCAGTGAAAATATTTGAAATAAAGTCGTTCGCATTTCGAGTATAACGCTGCAAAGATAACAGGATCAATAACTTCGCTTGAAATGGATGCGTTAAAAAAGCTTAAAGGCTGTCTTTTCGTTCTGTGATTAATAAGTTGGAAGGGTAGTCATATCCAAACCTAAAAGGGAGTCCCAAAGCCTCTTTAAAAGCTGATTTCAAATCCTCCTGTTGGTATTCGATAAATGCGTCAATCGGTTCATCGTAACTCCCATAGCAATGTGTATTCCACTGCTCCGGATTGAAAAATCTGAAAGGTATTCCACTGTCATCTTCGATCAGGTATTTGCTTTTTGCCAGCACAACATCCCTAATGTCAGAAAATTTCTCCTCATGCATGCAGTAGCTGGCAGACTTAACCAGGGTTGTCATATCGTTCGGTAATGCATTAAAGAACTTACCCAATGGAGAGCTGCTAGAAAATCCGGAATTCGCAATGTTCATCGAAAAGTAATGCAATGATTTTGTTGGAGCCTCGGCCTGATCTCTAAAATCAATACGCACGATCTTCTTGAACGGTTTTTGAATTGAGTCTCGACATTCCATAACGATCAATTTTCCTTCATCGTCAATATCGAGGGCTTCAACATTTTCGATGAGTTTGCCACTTCTAGCCATAAAAAACAGCAATACCGGAATCGTGCCGGATACTTGATCATTATTGATCTCTTCCTTCATCTTTTTGGTGATGAAAAAACTCAAATGAAGATTATCGAATATCGCTTGGTTCATAGCTGCATACAATTGATCGATCGAGTCCTTTTCCAATAAGTTTACATCTGGAATGACACCAACAGGTTCAAGGCCAAACAAATAATAGTTCTTCGCATCTGGTAGAAAAGCATTTAAGTAGGTGAAGTCGGGGCCGCTAAATGGATAGAAGGCGTTCTCTCCACAACGTCCTGTTTCGATTATGTTTTGGACAACCCAGGGTTTGATCGTACTGAGCTTTCTGTCTTCAAAACGTGTCCAAGATTTATTCACCTGCGATGAATAATCCGCCCAGTTTTCTAACTCGTGAAATTCCTTGAATTTAGAATTGATCGAATCACCTTTTAATCCCGCTAGGAATTGAGCCACGTCATTGTAGTAATTATCCTGAAATGAAGGTTTAACGGGAATAGTGTCCTCATGAACGGTTTCAGGGGACTCTTGAATTTGAGTTAAGCTAGTTTCTTGCGATTGATTTGTATTTTCACAAGCGGCGAAAAGCAATAAAGCAGATAAGGCTATTAGTGTTCTCATTCAGTGGTGTTATTAGGTTGCAGATCAAGACGTGTAGCCTTTAAAAAACGAGGTACATAGTATCTGCTGTCGTTAAAGGTATCAATTTTAACCTTGTTCCCGGCAGCGTGTATAAACTGAATAATGTCGTTTTCGTTTGAAATAACCATGGCTACATGACCTATACGAGAAGAGCTAATGTTCCTTCCTCTAAAGAACAATAAATCACCCGCTTTTACTTCTGAGAGGGGGATTTCTTTACCGTATTCGCTTTGACTGGCGCTTGTCCTGGATAATTCTATCCCAAAGTTTTTCATCACATACCTTACGTATCCTGAGCAATCGAAGCCGGATGGTGTGCTGCCACCGTATACATAAGGTGTTCCCAGGAACTTCTTTGCATATTCAATAATGTCCTCAACGAGCGCTTCATCGGTTTGATACCTGACAGTGTCAGAAGAGTCACGGATAGAAACGGCCGTGCTGTCTTGCGCAATGGCTGTGCATCCGCAGAATAACAATATGAATAGCAATGATTGCTGCATTGCAGCAAAGATAGTATATTGTCAAGTTTAATAACTGATGCGTTTTTTGCATCAAAAAATCATATTGAGATTCTAACATGTATCGATTCAAGGCTGAAGTTTGGAGACATGATTCGTCTGGAGGGTGGTTCTTTGTTACGGTGCCCGGTTCTGTCTCAGAAGAAATAAGACTGCTTTTTGGAGAATTAGAGGAGGGTTGGGGAAGGCTAAAAGCAAGCGCTACAATCGGTGGAAGTAATTGGGAATCTGCAATCTGGTATGATACAAAGCTAGAGTCTTACCTTCTGCCGTTAAAAGCAGAAATCAGAAAAAAAGAAGATCTTGTAACAGGTAAAATAATAACGGTTCAATTAAAGATTTAATGAATAAGGTATTTATAGCTACAAGTATTGATGGTTACATCGCGGACAAGGATGGCGGAATTGATTTTTTGCACTCCGTTCCTAATCCAACCAATGATGATCTTGGATACAGCGACTTTATGTCTGATGTTGATGCCATTGTAATGGGGCGAAATACCTTTGATGTGGTTCATGGATTTGATATCGATTGGCCTTACACAGTTCCTGTTTTTGTTTTAAGTGAGCGTATGAATTCTGTTCCGGAGGAGCTTCAAGAAAAGGTTAAATTAGTTAAAGGTCCTTTGAAGGAAGTTCTGGCAAACATTCATAAGAAGGGTGCAAAGCAGCTGTATATTGATGGTGGAAAGACAATTCAGTCCTTCCTAAGAGAAGATCTCATTGATGAAATGACGATCACAATTATTCCGACCATCTTAGGTGATGGAGTTCCGTTGTTTGAAGATCTAAATGAGCTGAAGTTTAAATGCACCGATTCTAAACATTTGATCGGGAAAGTAGCGCAACATACTTACAAAAGAACGAGGTCTGAGGATGCATAGATTTCGAACATTAATATTATTCACATCACTCCAGATACTGTTCGCATTTAACTCTCATGGACAGGAACTTCAAACTGGTTTGGAATATGGGGTGATCACTGATGCAAAGGTTCAATTCCCAGCAAGTTACGTATCTGCGCATATTGACTATCAATTTTCATCTTCTCAATTCGCGGTTGGATTTAAACCCGGTATAATCATTCAGGATAACTCCAGAATAACAGGGAATATTCCTTTAAGTGTAAAGTATCATTTCGGAGAGCTTTGGAATTTATCTCCCGAGCTTGGAGTCTTTTACTGGACCACCGGGCGCGGTGGCATGACTGTTGGCATTTCACTGGAAAGGCGTTTAAAAGATAAATGGATTCCTTATCTCAATGGAGGTTATTGGAGTATACTTTATAAAGATGGTATATCCAATGTTATAGAGAGTTTATCGGCAATTAATTTGGGCATTGGATTGAAATATGTCCTTCGTTAAAATGAGTGAAGAGGAGAACATAAAAGTGATTCTTGTAGAGCCTTTTTTTACTGGTTCGCACGCTCGTTGGTGTAAGGATTTTCAGAAGTATAGTTCACATTCAGTTGAAATAGTTTCACTAGAGGGTAGGCACTGGAAATGGAGAATGCATGGAGGTGCCATTTCGATCGCCGAAAAGTTAAAAGATAAAGAAGCAGATCTCTTGGTTGTATCTGATATGATCGATCTTCCATTATTAAAAGCTCTTTTGCCTAATCGACTTTCCAATGTGCCTATTGCTATATATATGCACGAAAATCAGTTGACATATCCTTGGTCACCCGATGACACTGATATTGAACTTAAAAGAGATCGTCATTACGGCTTTATCAATTATACGAGTGCATTGGTCGCGGATCAATTATTGTTCAATTCAAGATACCATCTCGAGTCCTTTATTGGTGCCTTACCAGATTTTCTCTCGGTATTTCCGGATCATAAAAACATGGGGTCAGTTAACGAAATAAGCGCTAAATCCAGAGTTTTGTATTTGGGAATGGACCTCCAGAAGCATCAAGACCATAAAGCTGTTGCCAATAATGAGCATCCTGTGATATTATGGAATCATAGATGGGAGTATGATAAAAATCCAGAAGAGTTCTTCGATGTGCTGTTCAAACTCAAAGAGGAAGGTTTGAAATTCGGGTTGATCGTTTTAGGTGAATCATACAGTAAAGCACCTGTTATTTTCAAGGAAGCAAAGGCAAAGCTCGCTGAGTCCATCATCCATTGGGGATGGGTGGAATCTTTTGAAGCTTATGCCGCATTGTTATGGTCGTCTGATATTTTACCGGTAACCTCTAATCAGGATTTCTTCGGAGGAAGCGTTGTTGAGGCAATGTATTGTAATGTTACACCTCTATTGCCAAATCGTCTTGCTTATCCCGAACACGTTGATTCTGAATATCTCTACGAAAAGGGAGAATTCATCACTAGATTAAGAAAGCTAATAGCTGCCAAAAAACAATTCGATGGCAGTTACCTTATCAAATATGACTGGAGTAAACTGATTCAGGTTTATGATGATTTATTTGCCCAATTGATTTCGAATGATCACTAGTTTCTTCCCAAAAAGGATAGAAACCTTTAGTTGAAGGTGGAATTTTTTACGATCAATTATGGAAAAGTATTCCCAATTTGGGAATGTTCTTTTTTCCGGAACCTACGCTAAATACCCAAATTTACTGGGATTTGATCAAATGGCGGTTTTTTTGTTGTGCATGCACAGGTTTCAGCTAGTTGAAATCCGCAAATCAAAATCACAGGCTTATGGGAACAAGATTACACTCCGTCGGATTCGAAAAAATCAAAAGAAGTAAGAGAAAGAAAAAGTCGAGGCGAGAATTTCTTGTGAAGACTTTCTTACTTATGATGATGTTGATCTTTATCAAGACAATGTTCGCTCAAGTATCCAATTATTCCTTTTCGGAAGATCTTATAACCTATACGGAAATATCTGGTGGAACGGTTTATAACTCTGGAAATGGACCGAGTAGAATAGACGATCAAACCTACAATAATTTACCAATCGGCTTTACATTTAATTACGATGGTATCGATTACACACAGATCAGTATTAGTGCGAATGGATTCATTGCATTCAGCTCTTCAGTTTCAAATTCATTTAATCCATTGTCTTCTGCCACCGCTTCTAATAATGTTGTGAGCGCCTTGGGTTTTGATCTTCAGGCTGTAGAGAAAAATGCTGGATCAAATATTCGTTACCAAACGATTGGCTCTGCGCCAAATAGGACGCTCGTTGTGCAATGGACCAATTTTCAAAGATATGGTCAATCAGGAATGAATATTGATTTTCAGATTAGACTGGAGGAGGCTAATGGTGAGATTCACTTTGTTTATGGAAATAACACAAACCTAAATACAAACTTGTATCAACCAGAGGTTGGATTGAGAGGTGCAAACAGTTCTCAGTTTGTTAATCGAAAGTCAAGTGGAGTCGGACCTTGGTTAGGAAATAACCAAGCAGGTTTACTAAATAGTGATGGTATGAATTTTACATCAGGTTCAATGCCTGCAAATGGAACCCGTTTTAAATGGGGGAATTCTTGTAATGGTTTACCTGATGGTGGTACTTCTTCAGCCGATGTTACCGTCTCTTGTTCGGGAGTTGATTTTACCCTTTCTACGAGTGGACAGACAATGGGAGGAAACGGAATCTCATATGTCTGGCAATCGGGTCCGACAGTCGCAGGCCCCTGGACCAATATCGGTAGTGTAACCACTTCATATTCAGATCTAACAATTTCTCAATCTTCAGCAACCTATTACAGGTTGCTAACTTCATGCGATAATTCAGGATTAGACGCGGGTTCAACACCTGTTTTTGTTGATTTGGGTGGCGATTGCGAATGTCTGTCTTACCCATTGAACTTTGCAGGAAGTTCATTGGATACAGATATTTCTCAAGTAGTTGTCGGAACACTCTCAAATACATCAGATTGTTCAACACCAGCACCGGGAGTAGGTTCTGTTCTTGGGAGATATGGCAACTATTCTGGGGCGGTTGTAGCTCCAGATTTGGCACAGAATAGTGTGGTCAATTTTGATCTTACAATGACTTCATGTGGAGGTCAGTATTCTAATTTTTTCCAGATCTATATTGACTGGAACCATGATGGAGATTTTCTTGATGCGAATGAGCAGGTTTATTCACAGTCATCTTCAGTTTTAGGTAATCAAACTGCATCAGGTACTTTCACCGTTCCCTGTGATGTTCAGACAGGAATAACGAGAATGAGGGTAGTTGTTGTGGAAGCGGCAGCATCAAATACGAATTACGCTCATACGCCATACTCTTACGGTGAAACAGAGGATTATTGTATCAACGTTGTTCAAGGAAGTGGACTTCCTGTGGTTACTTGTCCCTCAGATATAACTGAGTTTGCAGATGCAAATTGTCAGGCAATTGTTAATTACTCAGCAACGGCAAACGTAGGGATTCTTTCTTACGAATTTTCTGGAGCTACAGTGGGTTCAGGAGCCGGGTCTGGTTCAGGAGAATTATTTGAGCAGGGTATAACAAATGTAACGGTAACAGCAACAGATGGAATTTGTTCGAGCTCGTGCCAATTTACTGTCACAGTCGAGGATACGACAGGTGCAGACATTGTCGTTCCTTCTGATATCACGGTGAGCAGTGATCCTGGCAATTGTGATGCGGTCGTAACATTTAATTATCCTACTGCAACGGATAATTGTGGAGCGCCTATGAATCAGCAGGGATTCCTTTACTCAGGAGCTCCGGACGCTATACCTGATCAAGGTACTTTAACGACAGATCTGGTTATTTCAGGAATGAATAATTCATTGGGAGCGAATGTCGATCTAAGTAGTCTTTGCTTGAATATTGAACATACCTATGATGGTGATCTGGATATCTTCATAACTTCTCCACAAGGTACGACATTGGAATTGACGACAGACAACGGAAGTAGTGGTGATAACTATTTTAACACGTGCTTTGATATGTCTGCATCTACACCTATTACTTCAGGTTTTGCTCCATTTAGCGGTAGTTACCTACCAGAGGGTGCCGGTGGATTTTCTGTGTTCGACGGTGAAGACCCGAATGGAACCTGGACGTTATCTGTTTCTGATGATGCCGCATTCGATACGGGGCAGTTATTATTTTGGTCGTTGAACTTTGAGAACAACGGTTTTGTGATCAATCAGACAGGAGGATTGGCATCTGGGTCAGTTTTCCCAGTTGGTGTTACAACAAACACTTATGAGACAACTGATTTGAACGGAAATGTTTCGGTTGCCTCATTTACAATTACGATAGAGGATAATGAATTGCCTGTTGCTTCTTGTCCGGCTGATATTCAAGTCAATGCAGATGCGAATCAATGCTCAGCCTTTATAGCTGACTTGGGCAGTGTAACAGCAAGCGATAATTGTGGAATTCTTCAGATCACGAACGATGCTCCTGCGACATTCCCTGTAGGATCAACAACTGTGACTTATACAATAGAAGACTTACACGGAAATACAGCACAATGTTCTCAGGTTGTAACGGTTATTGACGCAGAGGCACCAACAATTTCATGTCCTGAAGATCAATCTTTGACTTTGGATGCAAACTGTAATGCGATCGTACCTGATTATACAGCATTAGGGAATCCAGCAGATAACTGTTCGGGATTCGTTGTTACTCAGAGTCCGGTAGCTGGAACAACTGTGGCTGGAGGAAGTATAGTGATAACATTAACAGTTACGGATGCATCTGGAAACAGCGCTCAATGTACGTTTAATGCCATCTCTAATTCAGCTCCTGCAATATTAAATCCAGCAGCTAATTTGACTGTTGAATGCGACGGTGCAGGTAATTCTACAGATCTTAATAACTGGTTGAACAACAATGGAGGCGCTACTGTAAACGAACTCTGTAGTAGTGTAACATGGTCTAACGATTTCGCGGGACTTTCTGATCTTTGCGGTCAAACTGGAGCAGCGGTTGTAACGTTTACGGCGACTGATGGTTTTGGTAATTCGGTTTCCACAACAGCAACTTTTACGATTGAAGATACGACACCTCCATCTTTAGCAGGAATAGCAGATACAAGCTATGATAGTGATCCCGGGTTGTGTGGTGCATATATTTCAGAATCAGTTCCTGCGGTTACTGACTTGTGTGATTTAAGTCCTGCAGCTGCCACATCATCTTATGATTTTAATATTCCATTGCCGGTAGGAACAACTTACATTTTCTACACAGCAACAGATGAATGTGGTAACAGCGATACGACTGGACATTATATTACGATTAATGATATCGAAGCTCCAATAATTGCAAATGCGAATGATCTTTTAATAAACATTAGTGGAAATACAGATTTATCTGAAGTTAGTTGGAGTCTCGTAGATCAAAATGGAGATTCTCTGGCATCAGGCGGAGGATATAGTTTTGCATCTTCAAATTATGTTTTAGTTGATTTTGATTCGTTAAATCAATTTTCTGCACCTTATATCTTCAATATATCAACGGACGGCGGAATAGGTGGACTGAATGATAACGTTGTCGACTGGGAGATTTTATGTAACGGAGGAGTTTTGAGCTCAGGAACCTTAAATGGGGGACTAGAATCACTCAATAATCCGGTAATTCCTTGCAGTGAAGAAGAACTAACATTCTATTCTTCATCTGCAGAGTGTTTTTATACAATTGCAGGAATTGCATTAGATCCATTCGTTCAGGAAAACTGCTCCTTAGAAAATGGTAGTCCGAATTTTACGATTTCGGGTGCAGGAGCAAATGTATCTTCAGGGACATCCTTGAATGGTGTAGTCTTTAATATAGGAACGAGCGTTGTTACATGGAACGCGACCGATATTTATGGTAATTCATCATCGAATTCGATGGTTATCAATGTGATTGATACTATTGCTCCGATAGCGATTTGCCAGGATTTGATCGTTGAGCTGGACGCACTTGGCCAGGTTTCAATAACGCCTTCTCAAATTGATAATGGTTCAAATGATGCTTGTGGTATTTTATCTCTTGAGCTTGATATTGAGAACTTTGATTGTTCCAATGTAGGAGTTAATACAGTAGTTCTCACTGTAACTGATAATAATGGTAACATTTCAATTTGTTCTGCAAGTGTAACGGTAGAAGACAATATCGCTCCAAGCATTACTTGTCCTTCTGATATTACATTGAGTAATGATGCGAACTTATGTTCTGCAGTTCATACTCCAGCGGATGTTCTTTTCTCAGATAATTGTGCGGTCTC
>JBMSGX010000037.1:0-13802 GCA_049416285.1 Crocinitomicaceae bacterium
GATAATTTCTGCTGCGGGCTTCACATCATGGACCCGCAAAATTTTTGCCCCTTTGGTTAGTGCAATCGCGTTTAGTGCTGTTGTTCCGTTTAATGCTTCTTCAGGCTTGATTCCCAATCTTTTGTAGATCATACTTTTTCTGGATAAACCCGCAAGAATAGGTTTGTTTAGGGAATGGAATTCATTTAATTCAGATAACAATTCATGACTTTGTTCGGTCGTTTTGCTAAAACCAAATCCGGGATCGATAATTACATCTGATATTCCAGCCTCTTCTAATTCTGTTATTTTCTGACGAAAATACGCTAGCACTTCAGATGTAATTCCTTCTGGATAATCAGTGAGTTCTTTCATTGTTTGCGGTGTTCCGCGCATGTGCATTAAGATGTATGCTGGCTTATATTTCTGGAGCACAGAAAACATATTGTTGTCGATCTGATAACCACTAATGTCATTAACGATTTGAACACCACTTTTTAACGCTTCTTCAGCCACTTCTGAACGAAATGTATCGACAGAAATTATTGGGTTGTCCAGTTCTACTTTAAGCAGTTGAATAGCAGGAAGTATTCTGTCAATTTCTTCCTGGACTGAAATGTCAGTTGCACCCGGTCTGGATGAGTAGCCACCAACATCCAAGATCGTTGCTCCATCCTGAAGCATGTCGGTTGCTTTTTGTAACAGATCATCAGAAGATCGTCTGCTGCCGGCGTAAAAAGAGTCGGGAGTAACATTCAGGATTCCCATAACAATGGGACGCGTTAGATCAAGGGATATATCTCCCAAGCGAATACTTGATTTTCCTTGAAAATATGTATCTTCAACCTTTGATTTATGCATACTCAATTAATGACTAAAACAGTAACAGAATATACAAATGTAATCAATGTTTGTCGCGACATTTTCGCTAAGAAAACAAAAGATTACGGAACAGCTTGGAGAATCCTTCGTCCTAGCTCACTCACAGACCAGTTATTTATCAAAGCACAACGTATCAGAACGGTGCAGGAAACAGGTCAGAATAAAGTGGGAGAGAACATAGAAGATGAATTTGTTGCAATCGTGAATTATTGCATCATGGCATTGATCCAGCTGAAGGAACAGGGTTTAACAGAAATGGAGCTCGAGGCAAGTCTTGCTGTTGGTTTGTATGAGAAGTATGCGAAAGAGGCTGAAGACCTCATGATGAAGAAGAATCATGATTACGGTGAAGCCTGGAGAGATATGCGCGTGAGCTCTTTGACAGATCTCATTCTTCAGAAGATAATGCGCGTAAAGCAAATTGAAGATAACAACGGAGCAACGATCATCAGTGAAGGGATCGATGCGAATTATTTTGACATGTTGAATTATGCGGTGTTCGCATTGATTCATCTTAAGGTCGGACAATCAGAGTGATTATGAAGGAACAGATAACAGTGCAGGGAAGATCGATGATCTTCAATATCGTATTTGTACTCATGAACCTGGCAGGTTTGTCATTCATGGTAATGGGATATCATGACAATTTCGAAGAGCAAAAAGTAATGTTCTTGACAATTGGTTTGATCTCAATGATGCTTTCAATTGGAGGCCTAATAATTTTCAAAGGAAAATTGATGATGGCCAGTGTGGCGCGAGTATTAGTCGGAGGTTTATTTATTGTCTCCGGGCTCGTGAAGGCAAATGATCCAATTGGGTTTGCTTACAAGTTAGAAGAGTATTTTGAGGATGGGGCTTTGGCGTACAGGATCAAAGAACTGTTCGGTGCTCCTGGATTCTCTCTTGAGTTCTTCATCGATTATGCGCTGTTTTTGAGCGTTTTAATTTGCATTGCGGAGATTGTTTTGGGTGTATTAACGATCATTGGAGGGAAGATCAAGTTGGTGTCCTACCTCATGATAGCGATGATGATTTTCTTTACGTTTCTAACCTGGCACACAGCGAACTGTGATCCAGATAAGAAATTTGTAGACCGTGATACGTACGCAATGACAGACCCTATTGCAGCGATTAAAATCGAAGAGGCACCAAACAATGAGGATATCACAATTGTGTCAAAGACGAATGAGAAGCTGGTTGTGGATGAATTAAAGAAGCCACAGTGCGTTGATGATTGCGGTTGTTTTGGAGATGCCTTGAAGGGGTCGGTTGGAAGATCGCTTACACCACAAGAGTCTATGTGGAAGGACATTGTCCTACTTTATCTTGTATTCTGGATCTTCCTTGCTCAATGGATCATTACACCGAATACGGGTCGTCAAAATCTCATTTACTTCGGCAGTTCCATGCTTGTCATTGCGTTTTTTAGCTGGGTGTTTGGATGGTACTTCCCGATCTTCTTCGGTGCAATTTCAATTATTTCTGCATTGTGGATACTGAGGTCTGGAGGAAGAATACTGGGAAACCACTGGATGAGCGCATTGATCGTAGCGATAATTTGTGTATTCATGGTGAGCTACGTGTTGACATATGTTCCATTGAAAGATTACAGGCCATACGCAGTTGGTGAGAATTTGGTTGACCGAATGAATGACGGTATTGAGGGCCAGTTCGAAAATTTATTGGTGTATTCGAATAAATCAACTGGAGAGAAGAAGGAGCTTAACAGTGCGAGTGAAGAATATATGAATTCGAAGATCTGGGAGGATCAAGCCTGGGAGTATGATACAATGATCGTTAAAACGCTAGTAACTCCTAAAAATCCGTCGATAATGGATTACAATCCTGTGATCAATATCGAGGATATCGGTGAAGAAGAAAAGGGACTTTGGTTTATTCAGGAGGCTATGGATTCTTTAATGACAAAGCAGTATAAGATTTTCTCATTGGAATATGAATCATACATGATGACGCCTGTGGAGGAGTATGATACGGTATCATTCCCAGCTGCAGAGTATCGCGTTGAAGACACATTGTTGGCAATGGATCCAAGTGTTTCGGATATCAGTGCTAAAATGGCGACAGTTACAGCGGATAAAATCGTGATCCTGGTATCTCGTAAGCTGGATGAAGCGAATTGGTCGAACATTGACCGAATCAAAGATGTGTATGCTGCTTGCCAGGAAGCTGGAATACCGATGATAATGATCTGTAATGCAAATTCGAGAGAAGAGATCGAACAGTTTAGAATTGAGAACAAATTACCGGTTCCGGCATTCAGCATGGATGGCATTGAATTAAAGATCATCTCAAGAGCAAACCCTGCGATAATGATCCTTGAAAAAGGAACTGTAACAGGGAAGTATGGTTTCCGCTCCGTTCCATCAAAAGAAAAATTCATAAAAAACCACTTGAAATAATGGCGAGAAAGATCGTAGCAGGTAACTGGAAAATGAATCTAACTCTGCAAGACGGTGTTAAACTGATCGATGCGCTAAATCATATGGAAGCACCTGAAGGAGTGGAGCTAATGGTTTTTCCTTCGCATATGTTGGTGCCTGAAATAAACAGACTTTCTAAAGGGATCGAAGTTGGGGTTCAAAATTTCAGCGAACATGCTGAAGGGGCCTTCACCGGCGAAACATCATTAGATCAGGTTAAGAGCTGTGGAGTTGAGGTAGCTTTGATAGGTCACAGTGAAAGACGACAAATGTTCGGAGAATCGCATAAGGTTTTAAAAATGAAGGTGAACCATGCGCTCGCGGAGAGTATTAGTTTCGTGTTTTGTTGTGGAGAACCATTGGAGATCAGAGAAGCTGGCTCTGAATATGAATACGTGAAGACACAGCTTGAAGAGAGCTTATTCCATATTCCGGATGTCAACATGAGAAATACTGTGATTGCTTATGAACCGGTATGGGCGATTGGAACGGGAAGAACAGCTACTGCAGAGCAAGCAGAAGAGATGCACGCAAATATCCGTCAATGGGTGGCCGAAGTATATGGTGAAGATGTTGCGGAGGCTGTAACCATTCTGTACGGAGGGAGTTGTAAACCAGAGAATGCAAAAGAATTGTTTGCTGGGGCAAATGTCGATGGTGGACTAATAGGAGGTGCATCATTGTCAGCTGAGTCATTCATCGAAATTGCACGATCGTTTTAATGAAGAACGAAGACACTATAGAAGTTAGAATCGAATTGGATCCGATTAATCCTTGGGCAGATATTCTCACGGCGGAGCTTGCTGAGTTGGGTTTTGACGGTTTTATGACTGAAAGTAATGCGTTACTTGCCTATTGCTTGGAGTCTATCAACGCACAAGAAGCTATCGAATCTACAAGCCTGTCGGAAACCAATAATTTGAGTTATTCGGTATCATACAAGACAATCCCTTATCAAAACTGGAATGCGAGTTGGGAAGCTGATTTCGAACCAGTTTATGTGGAGAATTATGCGACGATCCGAGCACCTTTCCATCAAGGGATTGAAATTAAAGGGTTTGATGTGGTGATTCAGCCTAAAATGTCATTTGGTACCGGGCATCACCAAACAACATGGTTGATGACAAAAGCTATGTGCGAAGAACCTGTGGTAAATACGGTTTTGGATATGGGTACGGGAACAGGTGTCTTAGCGATCATTGCTGAAAAGCTTGGGGCAAAAGAAATTGAAGCTGTCGATATAGAGGAATGGTCAGCAGAAAACACCATTGAAAACGCCGTACGCAACAATTGTGAAAGAATCATAGCGCGACATGGAGATGTTGATGTGGTTCAGGGCACGAATTTTGAATGGTTATTGGCAAACATCAATAAAAACGTATTGAAAGCGCACATGCCTAAGTACCATGAATTACTTGCTGAGGGAGGGAAACTGTTCCTAAGTGGGTTCTTTATTTCTGATATCGATGAAATGAAGAGTATCTGTCAGGATCATGGATTTAAGTTCATTCGGTCACTTACGAAGGATGACTGGGCATGTCTTGTGCTAAATAAATAATATTATGAAACACTTATTACTACCATTTTTCCTGGGGATTTTTGTCTTCAATGCTATTGGTCAAACATATCCTGAGGATAAGGAAAAGTTCATGAAGATCTTTGAGAAGAATGTACGCGAATATGCGGCGGAAGACACGAAAGACTTTCTGAAGAAGGATTTAAGTGTGATGCTTTTGGAAACGAATGAGTTTCCTGATAGTTACTTCAAAACAATGGTGAGTACCTGTAATAAGATCGAGGCCAAAAAGCTGAAGGTATATCCGGATATTTATAATTATGTGTTCTCTGTTACTTCCTTTATCAAGGGAAAACAATCAAATGAGAGCTTTGATGCATGGCAGAATTCAGTTGACAAGTTGTTAGAAAGCCGTTATGTGAAGAAATTCGCCGAGTTTATTGAACTTTCGGCAGGATTTTTCTCAGAGCGTAAGATCTCAAGTTCCGCAAACTATGATTGGTACTATCGTGGCGGAAAGTATGAGTTTATTTACACTGACAAGGCATACATCAATTTTGAAGAAGGTGCCCTTGTATGTCTCGTAAGCAGTACGAAAAGAAAAACATATGGAGATGGTGTTGACAGTATTGCTGTTTTTAAAACAACCGGGACATATGACCCTATTCTTAAGAAATGGAAAGGGAAAGGAGGAAGTGTCACCTGGGAAAAAGTTGGACTTGATCCAAATACGACACATGCAGAACTGAAACATTACGAGGTTTCGATGAAGACGTCAGATTTGAGGGTCGACACTGCAGTATTAACTACACCTTATTTCGAAAAACCAATTGAAGGATTTCTTTCTGATCGTGCTTTCAAGGTAAATAGAGAAAGTGACAAAGTGTATCCACAGTTTATGTCTTTTAAGAAAAAATTGCTGATCAAGAACATTGTAGAGGATGTGGATTACATAGGAGGTTTCTCAATGAAGGGTGGAGATTTCGTTGGTGCCGGGACGACAAAAGACTTGGCTCAGGTAACGATCATGAAGGATGGAGCTCCTTTCATTACAGCAAAATCAACGGAGATCTATGTGAATAAGATCAAGGTTCAAAGCAGGAGAACTAAAGTTAGAGTGAATTTCCGAACAGGTGACTCACTGTCACATCCGGGAGTAGATTTTACCTATGATCTTGATGCGAAACTTATTTCAATGACACGAAACAAAACCGGAGTAGGACAGTCTCCGTTTACAGATTCTTACCACCAACTGGACGTTTACGTTCCTAAAGTAGAGTGGAAAGTAGGCACAGACAATCTGAACTTTACGTACGATTTAAGTACCAGTTTGGATCAGCGTTCAGCACGATTTGAATCAAGAGATTATTTCAATGCCAGATTGTATGACCAGTTACAAGGGAATGCAAGCAACCACCCGTTGGCAGCGATCTACGGTTACGCGTATAAGTACGATGAATTCGTAATGGATGAAGGGAAAGCTGCTAGTGCACTAGGAATGACAATTCAAACAGCAAAGCCTACACTGCTAGATCTTTCTGCAATGGGATTCTTGTCCTATGACACTGAAGCTGGAATTGTCACTGTGAACAATAAGATGGAGTCATTCGTGAAGGCAAAATCTGGAACTAAGGACTATGATAATATTGTTTTCGAGTCTGATTTCCGCCCAAAGGAATTGAAAGGATATTCTAAAGAACAAATAGAGCAAAGTGAGTACTTGCAGCAGGTTCAGAAGATCTATCAAGAGCAAAATGAAAAACGTAGGCTAATGAAGGATTTCGGGATCATGGACTTGTCCACGATGGATCTCGACCTTGTCGCTATTGATGTTGTAACGATCTCAGAGGCAAATAACGTAATTGCATTCCCGGAGAACAGTGAAGTGAAAGTACGTGAGAATAGAAACTTTAACTCATCAGGTTGGATCAATTCTGGGAAGTTGGAGATCAATACACTCGCGTCGAATTTCATTTATGATGAATTTAAATTTAAGATCCTTAAGTCAACAGAAGCGCTGTTTAGAGTGAGACCTATCCGCCGTGAGGATGGTAATAGATCTATTCCAACGATAAGTAGATTGCATGGGGTCAGTGGAGAACTGATGGTAGATCACCCAACCAATCGTTCTGGATTAAAAGAAGGGTTCGATGATTTCCCAAAACTAAACTGTACCTCAAATTCTAAAGTATTCTATAACGCAGAAGATGTGTTTAGAGGAGTTTATGACAGTACGCGTTTCTATTACACGGTATTCCCATTTGAAATGGACAGTTTGGACGGGTTCAATGAACGTACATTCCGCTTAGAGGGTGAGCTGATCTCAGCAGGAATCTTCCCGATAATCAACGAGCCATTAAAATTAATGCCTGATTATTCATTTGGATTCTCCCTTCAAGCTCCTGAGGATGGGTTTGATTTTTACGGAACAGAGGCAAAATATAAGAACAAGGTAATCTTGTCTCATAACGGATTACAGGGAGCCGGAACAATTAACTTCGTGCATTCAACGTCGGTTTCCAAAGGATTTAACTTCTTACCGGATTCAACGATCGGAGTTGCAGAATTTGTGAACCGCCCGGTGGAAACAGGGATTGAATTCCCTGATGTATATGCCGATGAAGCCTTCATAAGCTACATACCAAAGCAGAATAGGTTAAAAGCATCCTCACTTCCTAAAAAGCAAATCAAATTCTTCGGTAAGGAGGCAAAACTGAAAGGAACAGCCATCGTAACACCAAAAGGAATGAGAGGGAATGGAGTAATGACCTTCAAGAATGCGACAATGATTTCGAATGACTATTCCTTCACTAATTTGGACATACTTGCCGATACATCAAGCTTTAGCTTACGTAATGAGAGTGAAGATTTATCGGAAGACGCCATGGCTTTTAAAACCGATAATTGTAAAGGTCATGTATCCTTTAAGGAAAGGAAAGGGGTATTTACTTCAAATGATGGAGAAACGAGTGTGGAATTCCCAGTGAATCAGTACAGGTGTAAGATGGATAAATTCACGTGGTTCATGGATAGCTATGACATAGCAATGGAACGCGCTAAGCAAGAGAACTTGGATATCAATGCCGGTGTCGATCTATTGGGGCCAAACTTCTTCTCAACACATCCAAAACAGGATTCTCTGCAGTTCATGGCACCAAAGGCCAATTTTGACCTGAAGAAAAAGCTTATTACGTGTAAGGAAGTAGAGTACATCAACGTAGCAGATGCAATTATCTATCCGGATAGCTCTATTCTCCGTATACGAAAGAAAGCTAGAATGGATGAGCTGGTAAATGCTAAGATCGAGGCCAACTATATCACGAAATACCATACGTTCCTGGAAGCTAAAGTAAAGATCAAGGCTAGGCGTGACTATGAAGCGACAGGGTTATATCCTTATTATGATAGAGACAGCAATGAGTTTATGATCAACATGACCAAGATCGACTTGGACACATCCTTTAATACGAGAGGAATTGGTGTTATCAAGGATAGTGATGGCTTCAAGTTGAGTGAAGAGTTTGATTATTACGGAAACATAAGTGTCAGTGCGAGAACACCTGAGATCTCATTCTCTGGAGCAACGCGAATCAACCATGAGTGTGAGAAGTTCGATAGAAACTGGATGGCATTTACCTCAGAGATCGACCCTAAGAACATTCAGATTCCGGTATCGAACGATATGAAGGACCTAGATGGAAATCCAATTTCAGCTGGTATTGTTTGGAGAAACGCTGCAGTTGAAGATGAGATCAAAATGTATCCTACATTCCTCTCTGCTTTGACGGATCCTTCTGATCCAATTGTCATAACGGCGTCAGGTTTACTGCAGTATAATGCCGACAGTAAGGAATTCCAGATCGCATCAGAAGAAAAACTGATCAACAGAGGTGAAAAGGGTAACTACATCGCATTGAACACAAAAACATGCTCTATGGAGGGTGATGGCGTGATTTCTCTTGGAATGGACTTTGGTATTCCAAATATCGAGACAGTAGGAACGGTAAGCTATAACCAGGAAAAGGAAGAGACGAGCTTGAATTTAACGGCAAAATTTGATCTAGGTCTGGATAAAGGGTTGATGCAGTCCCTCGGTAAACGCATAAACGGGATTGAGGGGATCAAAGGACCTCAAGACCTTAGGTCTAGTACAATTGAGCAAGCTATCACCGAATGGGAAGATATTAAAGCAGCTGATAAGTTCAAAACAGATTACGTTTACGGCGGCAAAGTTAAAGCTGTACCGGAAGGCTTGAACACATCAATGGTCATAACAGGAATTAAAATGAAGTCATACGGCAAAGCTGGAAGTGAGAAAGGATTGATCACTACACATGGTACAGCAACGTTGGTAAACTTCTATGGTGAACCAATGATGAAGGAAATGCCGATGAAGTTGTTCTTTGAGCAGGTTTACAATCCTTCGAAAGAAGATAAGAAAGAGCAAAAAGACGGGGATTCATTTATCGTTAATTTCTCTGTTCCTGGAGGCTCAGATTATTACTTCTTCTATGATCATGACCTTAAAAATCCAGTACTGGAGCTGATTGCTTCGGACACTGATTTCTTAGCAGAAATAGATGCGATCAAAGAAGACAAGCGAAAGCAAAAGAATTATTTGTATAAATCAGGAACAGGAACAACACCACAAATAATTCTGAGAAGACTGTTTGAATAATGGATTTTACGTATTTCATCATATTTGGGCTTATTGCCTACCACTTAGGTTCGATCCCTACCGCCGTTTGGGTAGGGAAGGCCTGGTACAATATTGATGTAAGAGAGCATGGTTCTAATAATGCAGGAGCAACCAACACATTTCGAGTATTGGGCAAAAAGCCTGGGATCATTGTGTTGGCAGTAGATATAGTGAAGGGGTTCATTGCTGTGAGTCTCGTGAAGTGGTTGAACTATTTTATGGCTCTTGATCATACATTTGATGAGGTGGTCCAGGTACAGGTTGTTTGCGCTGTAGCTGCGATACTTGGACATATATTTCCCGTTTTTGCAGGGTTTAAAGGAGGTAAGGGAGTAGCCACGTCGTTAGGGGTGATAGTCGGTCTGGAACCTTTGTCTGCACTCATCTGTATTGGACTTTTTTTAATCGTCTTTATTATCTCGAATTACGTGTCTCTTGGGGCGATTATTGTTTCGTTCGCATTTCCCGTCGTTGTATGGTGGGTGACCGATAATTCTTCAGATGTACTATTCATATTTAGTATCATTCTATCGTTAGCGGTGATTGCAGCTCATAGAAAGAACATTAAAAGGCTGATCAAAGGAGAGGAGAACAAAATGAACCTTTTTAAGAAATAGCCGTACTAATTCTAAGTAAAAAGATACGATCGATCATATAAAGTGAAGTGGAGCAGACATATAATCTATGTCTCTTTCATTCTTCTGTTCTCCCAATTTAGCTGGGCACAGCAGACAGAAGATGATATCCGAGACCAAGCGAACAAACTGTTCGAACAGGAGGAGTATGTCCAAGCGACACCTCTCTTTTTGCAATTAACTTCACTGAATCCTAAGAGTCACGATTACAACTTTAAATACGGAACTTGTTTGTTGTATAATTCAAACCAGAAGAATAAAGGGTTGCGTTATTTGAATTATGCCATCAAGGACCCCAATATCGATGATCGCGCATATTTTTACCGTGGTAAAGCACTTCATCTAGACTATCAGTTCGATCTTGCAAAGAAGAGTTATCAGCGATATTTGAATGAAGCGGGTAAAGACGCTGACCCACGTTTTGAAACAGATCGATTCATTCAGATGTGTGACAATGGTAAGCGATTGCTGACTCAGTTTACAGATATCGTCGTTGCAGACAAAAAGGAGATCGATCAGAACAAGTTCTTTAGGATCTATACGGATGCCGAAACTGTGAAGGGGTATATATTGGTGTCTGAGCAATTCCAGTCCAAAGTAGATAAGAAGAAAGGACACGTACCGGTCGTTCATTTCCCACCGGATGCATCTGCAGTTTATTATGCCAGCTATGGTGATAATGAGGCTAATGGTTTGGATCTTTACGTCCGAAAAAAATTACCTGATGGAGAATGGGGATTAGAGCAACGTTTACCTGGTGAAGTAAATACGCAGTACGACGAGAATTTTCCTTATCTGCATCCCAGTGGAAGATTCCTTTATTTCAGTTCGAAGGGACATAACTCAATGGGAGGTTATGATATCTTCATGTCGCGGTACCGCGATGACACATATGACTGGGGGCCTCCCGAAAATATTGATTTTGCGATCTCTTCGCCTGATGATGATCTATTCTATGTAGTTGACTCGTTGTTTCAGAATGCATACTTCGCATCAGCACGTCAAAGTCAGGACGGTAAGCTACATGTATACAAGGTGAAAGTGGTTCGTGTTCCTATTCAAGAGGTGATCGTGATGGGTGATTTCGAATCTACGATCAGTCCGGGTAGCTCCCAGCTCTTCGTGAAACTTTCTGAGACCAAAAGTGGAAAGCAAGTTGCCGAGACGGAGAGCAATGCACAAAACAAATATGCGATCGTATTCCCACAAGGCGGTAAGTACAACTATGAGATAGAAATTACGACAAGTCAGGAGACAAGGACATTCACTGTTGAATTGCCATTCCAGGATGAATTACGTCCGTTGAAGCAGAAGATTCTGCACACAATGGAGGATGGACAAGAAGTTGTGAAGATCATTAATCTATTTGATGAAGAGGTGGAAGGTGCTGAAGAGATCATCGCAAACCTGATCAGAAAGAAAGCTGAGCTGGAGGTTAATATTGAAAACTTTGACCTGGATAAGCTCGAGGAGGAGCAAAGGAAAAAGGAAATCCTTGCTGAATTGGGCTACAATAACATGCGTCCAGATGAGATTACAGATCAAATTCTTGAATTACAGAAAGTACAAGAGCAAAATAAGAATCAGCTAGATGTCATCAAGTCGAATGTTCAGGCGTCTATTATTCAAAAGTCTGAGGAAATCACTAAGATCGAGGAGGAACAAAAGGATTTAGATGCAAGGATCCAAAATGAAACAGATCCAATAAAGAAACACCAACTTTTATCCCTTGCGAAACAAAAGGAATATGAAAAGAGAAATTTAGCCGATCAAATTCAAGCATTACAAGGGTTTGAAACGGAAACAACAGCCAAGATTTCTAAAGGGTTATCGACTAATGCAAACATGAAGGATATCGCAGATTCCTTTAATGCTAAGCTGGAGACTGAAGGTGAGCTGGAGGCTCTAAGGTATTTAAAGTCGAATCAACAATTGATTGAGAATGTTGAGAATTCCGCGCCTGAAAAGATCCTTGAAAACTTGATCTCGGAAAGAGTGAAGGTTAATAATGAACTTGACAGAGTGAAATATGAGGAAGGCAAGATGGACCGAAGGATCGATCAGCTGCAGTCTGAAATAAATGTTCTTGAATCTAAGTTGTCGGAAGCGAAACGCAAAGAGATTCCCCAAATAGAAGCGGATATAGCCAGCAAGAAACGAGAGATCGAAACGCTCAGGGAAGAGAAGAAATACGGTGAGTCCAAGAAAAAGGAACTCGCAGCCGATATTAACAGACTTGATTCACAGATCACGACAATGCAGGCTGCTATTCGCGAGAAAGAACCAGTTACTATTAATGAAGATGCTTATGATGCTGCATTACAAAAGGCAGAACAAAATGCATCAGAGGATGCCTCAACGTCATACGATGCTGAAATTGCAATGATCGAAGAGGAATATCCGGAGCTTGCAAACAACACATACAGCTCTGAATCAACTGAAACGAAAGCAGCAATCTCTGAGATCAAACGAGAAGCATCGGCGTCAGAACAAAACATCTCATCTCGAACGGATCTTTCCGAAGAACAGAAACTTCAAGAGCTGATCGAGAATGTGAATGAAACACTAAAGAAGATCGACGAGCGTATTGAATATCTGGAAAGTGAGCTTGCCTCAAATCCGGAGAATTCTTCATTAGTACAAGAACTGAAAGAGCTGAAAGAATACAAGATCAGACAGGAAGGGAAGAAGTTCGATTATGAGACACAACTATCTGAACTTTCAAGCACGGCATCAACATCGAATGAGGTCAATGAAGTTGAAGTATGGGAGGAATTTGTGCCTGAATATCAGGAAGAGCTCGCTGCGATTGAGAACAATGAAGATCTGACTGAATTAGGTAAAACAGAGGCAAAGATCAGTGCTGAAGAAACACTGCAGAATGAGCTAGAGCAAGAATTGGAATCGATTCAGGAAGAGCTTGATCAGAATCCGAACAACAGTGAGTTGGAGAAAAAGAAATTGGCAGTTGAAACGGCAATTCAAAATTCAAATACTCGTGAAGAAGCATTACAAGAGGACGCTAGTTCAATTATAGCTCAGGAAACAGGGTCGAACCTGTCCAGAGAAGCGTTGATCAATGAAATTGACGACACTTATTCTTCAGAATTCGAAGAGATCAATGAAAACAACATGTTGAGTGACATTGAGAAGGAAGAGCAGCTACTTGCTATTGATGAACAATTCCTTGAGAATGCAGAAAGCCTGCTGGAGAATTTAGAAACTCAGTTAGAGCAGGAGCCGGAGAATACTTCGTTGAAAGAGAAAAAGTCTGAATTAACCGCATTGGTAGCGGAAAAAGAGGAGTCAATCGCAGAACGCGTTCAAACGATCAATGCATTACAAGGTGAATCTTCTGTTAGTAACATCACAACGGTTAAGAAGAAATTAATTGATCAAATAAATCCTGATTTCGAAACTGAATTGAACAGATTAGAGAATCAAAAGGTGACAGAACAGACGATCGATGAACAAATATCAGTCTACGAAGACATGATAAGTTCTCTTGAAAAGGAGTTGAAGTCTGTTCGTAAAGAATTGAAGAAGGATCCTGAAAATAGAGAGCTGCAAACTCAGGAACAGGCTATCTCAGAGTTGATTGCTGAGTATGAGGGTAAAGTGGCTCAGCTGGAGGTTGATAAGAATGTAAT
>JBMSGX010000038.1:0-13738 GCA_049416285.1 Crocinitomicaceae bacterium
ATTCCGTTTTTGTATTGGCAATATTATTTGTTGACTGATAATTATAAAAATTGCGGACTCTGTCTTTGTATTCCGTTGTCACCAAGTCGTTAAAGTTCATGGAGGTTAGCTCGTCAAGACTGTATCCGCATAATTGAACACAATTTGGGTTGGCATAGATGAAATTCCCTAATTGGTCGGTTCTGTAGATTACATCACTCGTTTTTTCGACAAGATTTCGGAACTGCTTTTGTTGTTCTTCTAAACGTACTTTGATCTCTTGTTTCTCAGTGACGTCCTCAATTGTAACGATTCTCGCATCACTTTTTCCAAATCCAATTGAATTTCCCGAAATAGATACGGACCTGATATCGCCATTCTTTAAAATGTGCTTCCAATTTTGTGGTTTACTTTTCCCTGAAGATAAATTGGAGATATACAGTTTTAATTTATCCTGTTCGTCTTTCGGGTGTAGGTCCAATACGGAGATTTTGCAAAACTCTTTATGTGTGTAGCCATACATTTCAATAGCAGTTTTGTTAGCCGTGAGTATTTTGAGGGACTTCACATCATAGACGATCGCAGGGAAGGGGTGAGAATCAAACAGTACCAGCAGTTGAGCCTCGCGTTTTTGAATCTTTTCAGTTCTTAAAGCTACTTCCTGTTCGAGTGAAGTGTTTAATGCTTCAAGCTCAACCTTCTTTTCATGAAGTTCTCGACTTTTTGCTTCAAGAATCTTTTCAGCTTGCTTACGAGCAGACCTTTCTCTTTCTATAATTGCTAATATGTCCTTGGGGATGCTCATGTTTTAATAATCGTGAAAATGGTGTCACCGTTTTCTGAAGTATTTATGGAAAGATTAAAGTCTGTTTCAAAATGCTCCAATGTTGCTTCGATTAATCCTTGCGCGAAGTCTGACATTTTCCGCGGACTGATATAGATCATTTCTAATTTGTTATCGGTTCTGTGACAATTGAATTTGGGTAGCTGCGCATCGGGATAAAGTTTAAGAACCTCTTTGTGAATATGGCTGTCAACTATCTCGAGAAGGTCAAAAGGGTCGTCCACATTACCTATTAAATCTGAATGCTCGTTCAGTGCTGACTGAAAAAAGTATTTCGCGAAGTGGTTAAATAATTCTGCCTCCGAAAAGTTAGTCTTTTTGGATAGGTTTCTAACAAGTTGAAAGATCTCTCGATGATCATACGTTCCCACGCTGGTATAAGCGCCTTTTGATTCCAGGTTAGACTCGATTATGAGCTCATTTGTGAAAACCATGCCATGTGACTTCTCACACATTTCAATAAATTCTGTAAAAATTATTCCTTTCATTCTGTTTCTTTTAGCATGCGATAAATAGTTGATTTACCAATTCCGAGTTCATTGGCGACGGCTTTGATGTTGTTATTTGACTTTTCTAGTCTGTCGATGATAATCCGTTCATTGATTTCCTTTAGGGTTAGGTTTGCATTTAGCAAATTCTCAATACTACCGGTTGACTGGAAGGTAATGTCGTGAGGCTCAATAGTGTTTCTCTCGCAGAGAACACATGCAAGATCAATGACGGATTTTAACTCTCTTACATTCCCGGGATAAACATGGTCCAGTAACTTTTGACGGGCGCCTTCAGATAGAATCGGTTCTTCTGTACTGTTTTCTTTACAGAAGGCCTTTATGAAGTGCTTAGACAATAATAGGATATCGTTTCCTCTCTGCCGGAGAGCTGGAAGATGGACTGGAAGACCAACAAGTCTGTAGTAAAGATCCTGTCTGAATTCTCCTTTTTCAATAAGCTCTAGAAGGTTTTTGTGCGTTGCAGTTACGATTCTACAGTTTAGTTTAATGGTGTCGTTTGAGCCTACACGTTGAAATTCTCTTTCCTGTAAAACACGAAGTAGTTTTACTTGAATGTCATGCGGGATCTCAGCTATTTCATCTAAGAACAAGGTGCCATTCTTTGCTGCTTCGAGTTTGCCAATTCGTTTCTTGTCTGCTCCAGTAAAAGCGCCCTTTTCGTGTCCAAAAAGTTCACTTTCAATAAGGTTTGGAGGTAAGGCGGATAAATTAACGGCAACAAAGGGGCTTGAGCTTGATGGTGAATTATAGTGAATAGCTTTCGCTACCATTTCTTTTCCCGTTCCTGTTTCACCGCTAATTGAGATGTTAATGTTGCTTTTATTAGCTTTCTCAATAAGCTGATGGATCTTCGTGAAGGAGGGGTGATTGCCGATCAGATTTTTAGAAGTGTCGAATTTGCTTTTAACCTCCTCTTCGAGAGATTCAACACGCTTTTCAAGCGCTATCTGGTCAGCAATGGACTGCAACGACTTCCACATTCTTTCCTTCGTATCAGTGTCTTTGACTATGTAGTCGTGCGCTCCCATTGTGAGCAGTCCCATTGCGGTCTTGACATCGTTCTGGCCGGAAATAACTAGGATTTTAGATGCCGGAGAGATTCTTTTAATACTCTGTAGGGCTTTTTCACCGCTAATATCCGGCAAGTTATAATCCAATGTGATGATGTCGGGCGAGGAATGTAGTTCTTTCTCAAGTTCTTGGAATGTTTTAGCAATTACTATTTCCCATTCGAATGTAAGGTTAATATTGTACTCCAAAAATTTTGAATACCAATCGTCATCTTCTGCAATAATTACTCTCATCTTTCTTAGCTTTCTATCAATATAATAGTTCGACTAATTACATATGCATGCATATTAATATTTAGACTATATGAATGAGCAAATTCCCATAATGGGAAAATATTTCATTTTTGGAATAACAGTTTTGTTACTGTCATATTGATTAATTTTGCATTAAACTGAATCCCTCATGAAAGTTCTATTATCTCCAGCAAAAGCCATTAATACTGAAAATAAGATCAAAACAGGTAAGTTCACAGAACCTGTATTTATTGAAGAAGCGGGATATTTAGTCAATAAACTCAAAAAGTTTTCGGCAAAGAAGATCAAAGAAATGATGCATATTTCAGATGATATTGCGCAACTAAATTTTGACCGATATCAAAACTGGGACCCTAGAGCTACGTTATCCGATGAAAGGACTCAAGCAATCGCAGCGTTTAATGGAGAGGCTTATAGAGGTTTTGACTCGGGTTCGCTGTCAGCTGAAGAGTTGGATCGTGCTCAGGAAACTGTGAGGATATTGTCGGGACTTTACGGGATCTTAAAACCATTGGATGTTTTATACCCATACAGATTGGAGATGGGCACGAAATGGGCAGTGACTCCGAGTAAGAAGAATCTTTACCAGTTTTGGGGGGATAAGTTGGCGGACGAGATAAATAAAGAAGAAAAAGATGTGATCGTTAATGTTGCTTCAAATGAATATTTCAAAGCTGTTAATGCTAAAAAGTTAAAAGCGAGGGTAATTACGCCTGTTTTTAAGGAGTTTAAGAACGGCCAATACAAAGTGATAATGGTGTTCGCAAAGAATGCGAGGGGAGCAATGGCACGATTCATCGTTCAGAATAACATTACAGATCCGGAAGAGATAAAATTATTTAATATCGGAGGATATCAGTTCGATTCGAACCTATCAACTGAAAATGAATGGGTATTCACGAGATAGTGATGAAAGAAATCACCTACTTCTTGAATTAAAAGCTAGTAATAGGTATATTTCTACTTTATTACCCTATTCATTATGCTTACTGACTACCAAAAGTACCTTGATTCATCAGGTGTTTACAAAGAGTTTTTCGAAATTTCGTACGATTTAATGTGTGTCGCTGGTACCGACGGTTTTTTTAAAATAGTTAATCCTGCATTCACTGAGCTTTTAGGTTACGCCAAAGATGAGTTGTTGGAAAAACCCTTTCTTTCATTCGTGCATCCAGATGATCAAATTAGCACAGATGATACAGTTGTATCTATCCGAGAGTCGGGGCATTCGGTAAGAAATTTTGAGAACAGATATATTACCAAGTCGGATGGGGTTGTATACCTTCAGTGGATGAGTACCCCGCCTAATGAAGAGGGGTTGTTTTTTGCTATCGCTCGAGACGTTACCGATCAAAAGAAGGCGAGTCAAGAGTTAATGAGAAACGAAGAACTATTTAACGCCTCACAATCGTTAGCAAAACTTGGGAACTTTAGCTTTAACGCTGCTGAGCAGACACTATATTGGTCACCGGAGTTGTACAATATTTTTGGTATAACGGAGGAGGAAAAAGAGAATCTATTTGAGGCGTATATTAATAGATTTGATCCAGAAGGTTTCAATTTATACGAGTCCAAGGTGAATGAATGCTTCGCGAAAGGGACTCGTTATGCTTTTGAGCATAAAGTACATATACCTGATGGACCCGTTAAACAAGTTTCTTGCATTGGTGTGCCTTTCAAAAATGAAAAGGGCGAGGTTTACCGGATTGACGGTGTAGTTCAGGATGTGACTCAAATAAAGGAGCATGAAAACGTGTTGGAGAAATCCATCCATGAGAAGGAGGTTTTGATCAAGGAACTGCATCATCGCGTAAAAAATAATCTACAAGTCATTTCTAGTTTATTACGATTACAGGCGGAGTTGGTGGAAGACGAGGAAGTCAAGTCTCATTTACTCGAGAGTAGAAATAGAATACATTCTATGGCTTCTGTGCATAATCTTTTATATCGCTCTCAAAACTTAGGGGCAATTGATTTTGGGTATTATCTTAGAAAGCTAACAGATGATCTGAGTATGAGTTATTTTGGCGAACCGAAGATGATCACTGTTAATTTTGATCTTAATGAAACAGAGCTAGATATTGATAAAGCAATTCCACTTGGGATCTTAATGAATGAGTTGATAAGTAACGCATTCAAGCATGCATTTAGTGACTTGAATAAGGCCAATTTGGCGATTGTCATTAGTTCTAAAAATGAACGTCTTGAAGTATCTGTTCGCGATAACGGAAAAGGATTTAACCCGAATAAAATTGATAAAAGGAATTCATTGGGATTGAATCTTATCGACAGCTTGTCTGATCAGCTTAGCGCCAATATTGCCTTTGATTCTAGTGGGAATGGAACAGTTGTAACTTTGGACCTTCCTTTGCACTAAAAAAGGCTCTCCAGGTCTATATCGTTATTTTTATCCAAGACTTCCCAGGTATGATCAGCCAAAAGGCGCACAGTGGCAATGAATTCGAACGATCTTTTTGAACGTCCCCATTGGTCTGGAGCAATAAGTGAGAGTAAAAATCCTCCTTCTTCTTTTTGATACAAGTGATAGACGTGATTGATCAATGGCTCGAAACGCATTTCCGCCTGATAGATAAAAGTGGAAATCAATTTGCGATCGTTCAATTTCTTTGCCTGATCAGCCAATAGCTGCATTTGCTGATAGATCTGGTCCAGTTGCATATCAGTTTGATGTTCCATCGCTGAAACAGCTCTCCCTTTCATCTTGCCCTGATCTTCAGGCTTTACAACAGCGGACCCAACATTATGGCCATACTCCAGCGTATTTGGAGTCTCTGTTATTTTATCCTTGTCGATTGGGTTTTTAAAATCCTCACTCATAGATATAAAGTTACGAAATTGCTATTGAATCCGAAATCCATTTTGTGATCAGGGATATCACTTCGGCTGATTTTTCGAGGTGAGGGTGGTGTCCACAATCTTCAAGCATGACGGTCTTACCGAGATTGTTGAATTTTTGTTGGATGAGCTTCAATTGCTCAATTGTTCCATATTGATCTTCTGCTCCCTGAATGAATAATCCTGGAACTAACGAAGAGCCAATCTCATTGCAAATGTTCCAATCTGCAAATTCTTTAGATCTCCATGTATCCGCCCAGGCATAGAAAAGTGTCTCTGTTTTTTCGCCATGATACTTTCGTAAGCCGTTCAGTTTACCTGCCTTGTATGCATCCACAGCAGGCAATATACCCGCTACAGTTTCAGGCTCATTAATGACATGAGCTGCCATGGTAATGATTCCAAGAAGGTTGCTAGGGTATTTGTTAGCATACAACAAGGCTATTGTGCCTCCGTCTGAATGACCGACGAGGATGATGCTTTTCTCTTTTATTTCTTTTTCAACGAATTCGGGAAGTTCTTTTAATGCATAATCATGCAGGTACATGTGATCTCTCGGGGAGGTAAATGGGGAAGAGGCTCCATGCCCTTGTCTCTCATAAACTATTCCGGTTAACCCTAATTCATCACAGAGATCCTGAGGGAAATTCTTCCATTGTCCAATACTTCCTAAAGCTTCATGAAGGAATAATAAAACGGCAGAGTCAGATCTTGACTTCTTCGGTTTTATCAAGGTGTAGTTCAGCTCAGAATTATTGATGCGTACAATCATGTCATAAAAAAAGGGAATCAACGATTCCCCTTAAATATTTAGTCTTTTACTCTTTCGACGTATTCGCCTGTTCGGGTGTCAACTTTGATGATTTCTCCGGTATCAATAAATAAAGGTACGCGCACTTCTGCACCTGTTGCAATAGTAGCAGGCTTCAAAGTATTCGTTGCTGTGTCTCCTTTTATGCCGGGCTCAGTATATGTGACCTCCGAGATAACATGCATCGGAAGCTCTAACACTAAAGGCATTTCTTCTTCGGCATGGAATAAAATGTTGCACACCATTCCCTCCGTAAGGAATTCAGATTTTTCAACCATAGCTTGAGGGATGTTCACCTGCTCAAAAGTTTGATTGTTCATGAAGACATAAAATTCTCCATCTTGATACAAATACTGATATTCACGGTTTTCGATACGAACGGTCTCAATTTTGTGACCTGCTGAGAAAGTATGATCTAAAACTTTACCGGTTTCGATCTGACGCATTTTAGTTCTAACAAATGCCGGTCCTTTACCAGGCTTTACGTGTTGAAATTCAATGATCTGATAAAGTTTGTCATTGAGGTTAATACAAAGTCCGTTCTTAATATCTGATGTAGTTGCCATTTAATTAAATTTGCGTGTCACGAATATAAGAATTTAACACCTAGTGAATATGGAGTGGGGAGACTTTTTGAATTATGAGATCCTGGAAATAGGGGAATTCAAATTACTGATGGGTAATTTATTGCTTGCCATTTTAGTCGCGGGTGTATCATATTTGATAATACTCGTGATGCGAAAAGCTATTTTGCAGCCAAGGTTTCTGATTGATAAGATCGATAGCAAACGCAGGAACTCCATTTTCTTGATTCTAAAGTATTTTATTTGGGTAATTACCATAGTGGTGATGCTCGAAGTGATCGGAGTGGAGGTGACGGTTATCTTGGTTGGGTCTACGGCACTACTCGTAGGTCTTGGGTTGGGATTGCAGCACATTTTTACAGATCTTGTTTCAGGATTGTTCCTATTGTTTGAAGGGTCGATCAAAATTGGTGATATTCTTGAGGCTGACGGAGTAGTAGGGAAGGTTACTGAAATAAACCTGAGAAGTACAGAACTAAGAACAAGAGATGACGTTACGATCATAATTCCAAATTCGAAATTTGTTGTCGAGAAAGTGATTAACTGGTCTCACAGCTACGAGCATGTACGTTTTAGTGTGAGCGTAGGCGTTGCTTACGGCTCGAACATAGAGAAGGTAATAAGTTGTTTGGAAGAGGCAATGGAAGAAACATATGATATTATTAGTCAACCTACACCATATGTCTGGTTTACAGAGTTTGGGGAATCATCGCTTAAATTTGAAATGGTCTTCTGGACCAAGGACATATTTAGTATAGAACATACAAAATCCGAACTCAGAAAGATAGCGTATAAAAAGCTTCAGGAAAATGACTTGGTTATTCCGTTCCCACAGCGTGATATTCACATTAAAGGAATTGAGAACTTTAATCCTGGAGCAAGGTCTTAGTAAACTCCCTTAGAGCTCATTCTTTTTTCGAATTCTTGCTCTTTTGCTTTGGGTACGAAGATATAGTCTCCTTGCTCTTGCTGTTCACCAGGAGATTCCTTTACAATTTTGAAGTTTGCAATTCCGTATTGAACGTAAGATAGTTCGGCAAAATAATTGAACATGAACTCACGATTCTTAGGATCTATTTCTATCTGAATTATTGGTTGATGCTTTTTTACAACCTGTTGCATTTCTTCAAATACAGTTTTCTCGTATCCTTCAATATCACATTTGATATAATCAATGCGAGCAACATCTTTCAATAGCTCACTTGGACGTTTTATCTGAACATCGTGCGTTCTGTGTTTTTGCTTTTCTTCTTCAGATTCCGCTATATGAGGAAGCCCAGTACGCATCATTCCATTCGATGTAGGCATTACCATTGTGATCGTTCCTTCTTCTTTCCCAAGCGCGTAATTATGTAAAGTTACGTTCGGTCTTTGACCGATGAAATGCTGAAGTATTTCAAAGAAAGGTCTAACTGGTTCGATGGAAATAACTTGTCCGTCTTTTGCTAGATCACTAAAGTTGCGTGAAAAGTAACCAAGATTTGCTCCAATATCGACAATTGTATAATTAGGTTCGATCAGTTTTTTCACCATGTAGTGAAATTTGAAACGTTCGTCCTTTTTTAGGATCCCCATCCAATAGAGTAGGTAAAACCCTCTATGCAACCATCTTAAGTAAGTGCGTTCTGGGAGAATTCGGAACAGTATTTTTTTTAGCTGATAGATCATGTCTGTGTTGCGAACGAAAGTAAGATTTTTTTCTTTATTTTGAACTATGATCCAAGCGCTACGGGCGACTTTTGGGTCAACTTCGCAAGAAGGCCCATGCGGTTAAATTTGAAGCTTAGGACTATTTAATTAAGGTGACACTTAGGAGTAGGATGATAGACCACATGCGAAAGCAAGAGGATCAATCCAAACCGTGGAAATCAGATCATTCCAGGAAACCTAAACGTGTTAATTGAGGCTTCAATTAACATCCCCGCATGGGTTTTTTAGTTTATCTCCAGGATCTTTACCTCTGTTCTACGGTTTTCCTGATGCTCCTCTTCAGAACATTTCACACCATCCTTACAACGGTTGACAAGTTTCTTCTCACCGTAACCTTTTGCCGTAATGCTTGTCTTCTTAACTCCCTTAGTAATTAGATAGTCAACACAACTTTGTGCTCTCGCTTGAGATAAGCGTTGGTTGTAAGAGCTACTTCCGCGAGAGTCTGTGTGAGCGCTTAGTTCGATCTTCAAGTTGTTATCCATGATGAACGATGCAAGTTTGTCCAGTGATGCTTTACTTTCCGGTCTTAGCGTAGATTTATTCAGATCGTAGAATATATTCTCAAGCTTGAATTTTTCTCCCTTCTTAATTCGAGGAAGCTCCAGTTCAAGATCGATCACCTTGTCAGTCTCATTACTACTGTTAAAGGAGATCTCTGTGTCGATGAATCCTTTCTTAGATCCATGTGCCCAGTATACCTTGTTGCGTTCTACTTTCAACGTCACCATACCTTCATCGTTGGTGATCAATGTTGTGTCCCATCCAATGTTGTAATCGGTGACAGTTGTTGTAGCCATTGGGATGATCTTTTTCGATTTCTTCTCAAGGACTCTCAAATGAACTACAATCGTTGTTGGTTTTAAGATCAACTCACAGTGCAATGTTGTATCCCTCTTAATTCCCATTGTGCTCAGCGAAGCTTCATTTAACAAGAAGAACTCCTCTTTTGAAGTGTATACGCGGTAGTCTTCATTAATTCTGCCATTGATAGAGAAGTACCCATTCGCATCAGTAACAACAGAATCCAATGTGTTTGTGGTCATGTTTTTGACCCACACCATTTGATCCGCAATAGGCTCTAACTCTCCATATTTGGCATACACGTTACCATCAATTTTGATGTTGAATATACGGCGTTTAACATGGTAAATATGATCAATACTGTTGTCTCTATTCGTGGAGAAGTAACCAAGTCTGCCTGATTCATCAAAGATCAAACCGAAATCATCATGTGATGAATTTACAGGAGCACCAATATTTCTAACAGTGCCTGATTCAATGAGGGATGCACTGAAGATGTCTAATCCACCAAGTCCGTAATGTCCGTTCGATGCGAAATAGATCTCATTTCCTAAAATGAAAGGAAACAACTCATCTCTTTCCGTATTGATCTCAGCTCCCATATTAACTGGCTCGCTCCAGCTAGCCCCTTTTTTCTCTGAGTAATAGATGTCGGCACCACCCATACCGCCTTCTTTATCACAAGAGTAATAGATACGTGTACCGTCTTCGTTAAATACGGCATGTCCGACATTGTAATTATCACTATTGAATTCGAAAGGCTTGAGTTTTGTCCATTCACCATTCACCATTTCTGAAAAGTAAAGCGATAATGTCACGAAACCTTTACCATACTTTTTACCCATTGTATTTCTCGTGATCACCATCGTTTTTCCGTCAGGACTAAAACTAACAGGGCCATCATGAGCGCGAGAAAGGAAATTGTGCTTCAATAGAGTAGGGGCCTGAAGTGAAGAGTCATCATTCATTTTAGCCTGAAGAATATTCAGATAGTTATCTCCATCCCAACCATAATCAGGATTTACGAATCCTCTGTCAATAGATTTCGATGCAAAAACAACCGAGTTATTGAAATATGCCGGACCGAAATCTCCTTTACCTGAATTTAACTCTTTTGCCTGCTTGATTCTGTAAAAGGCAGAATCTTCGAAAAGCTTCGAGAAATTGTCTTTGTTTGAGTGCAATCTCGCGAAGTATTTGTTTGTAGGGAAGAGATTAGCACTTTCTCTGATCACAGCTTCTCCTTTACCGTATTGTTCACCGTAAAGAAGCGCTGACACATATTTGATGCGATCTTCTTCCGTAAGAAGGTTCTTCCCCTGAAGATATTTGTAATATCCTACCGCTTCATCCATTTGGAAAAGGAAGTAATGACTTTCAGCTGCTTTTCTTACGTTGTCGCAATCGGCATTTTTCTTTTCTTCAAGACACTTGCGCGCCAATTCATCATACATCTCTACGCATTTCGCGTATTCCCTGTAAGCGAAGAAATTATCAGCCATTTTCTGTTTTAGCTGTCCAAATGCAGTGCTGATCGTTAAAATGAATAGGGGTAAAGCCAGGTGCCTCATGCTTAAAAATATCTTGGAGAATTGTAAACTGATTTCTTCGGAGTGAAGTCGTAACGAAGGAATATTTCATGCGACCCGTACTGGTATGTTCTAAGACCGTTGATCGGGAAGTCGTATACATAACCAATACTAAAGGTGTTCTTCAGTGTGTACATAACATTAACTCCTACTGCTTCATGATAGCGGTACATTAAACCTGCCCAGATCTGATCATACATTAGTAGACTAACATTCGCGTCTATTGTAACGGGAGCCTGTGGCGTGTATTTCATCAATACAGACGGTTTTAGCTTGAATACACTGTTTAGATCAAATACATATCCTCCTGATAAGAAGAAATGACGGGTGTTCAACGTCTGTACGATCGTATCGATATTCGCAGAAGACTCAAACAAACGAGGTGTAGATAAGCTCACGAAGTGTCTTTCACCGTAGTAATACAATCCAGCTCCTACATTCGGTCGAGTAGAAGTAAAGGATGAGTTGTAGTAAGGGTCATTTATATCGTTGACGATCATGTCGGAAAAATCATAACCTACAACATCAACTCCAGCTGAAATTCCTGCGGCCAGTCTATCATTTTTGCTATTTAGCGATATGCTTCCTGAAATATCTCCGTAGACAGCTGTTCTAGAGCGTGCGCCAATGCGGTCGTTTACCATGTGTAAACCCGCGCCAAGTGATTGCTGTCTGAAGGGAGCATGAACGCTAAACCATTGCGTAGTTGGCGCTCCTTCAAAGTCAACCCATTGGAATCGCCCTATCGCAATCGCACTTAACGCATTTCTGCTGCCGGCATATGCGGGATTCAAATAAAGCTGATTAAACATATACAAAGACATCTGCTCGTCCTGTTGAGCCTTGGCACTGTTCCCGAAAAGGAAACAAACTGAAACTAGTAATGCATACTTAATTCTCATTTCCTTCTCTTTTAGTATTGAACTTCAATGTATCCTTTGAATGGTGGTTTATCACCTTCATTTAAGCGAATGATGTAGAAGTATGTTCCTACAGGAACTTTTCCGCCACCATCTATTGTGGTTCCCTTATTCACCGTTCCATCCCAAGGAATATCGTATGGAGAAGCATAATAGACCATATTACCCCATCTATTGTAAACTTCGACCTCAGCTTCCAAGAATGCGTCCAGACCAAGAATAACCCAAGTGTCATTATAAAGATCTCCATCCGGTGTGATAAGGTTAGGGATCTTCAAACAATTTTCATTTGGCGTTACCTCAACGACCGTAGTGTCGAAACCAAAGCATCCATTTGTGTCGGAAACAGCCACGTAGTACTCACCTGAATTCTCAAAGGATGCATCATTGGTTACTAATGGGTTTTGATCTGTAGATGTGAATCCGGCAGGACCGATCCAAGAGTAAGCATTTCCTCCTTCACTTGAAAGGATCAGAACTTCTCCCGGACAAATGATCGTATCATTCATTGAAGAGACCGGTACATCGGTAACCACATCAAGATATAGACTGTCTATATTACTGCAATTCTCTGCATCTGTTCCAATAACATAATAATATCCCTCATCAGCGGCTGAGACACCTGTAATATTAACAGTTGCATTTGATGATGTAAATCCTGAAGGTCCAGTCCAGTCATAGCTCGAAGCTCCACTTGCAGACAATGTAGCCAATGACTCGAGACAGTAAGTTAATGTAGAATTGTCAGCAGTGACAGTTACTGCAGGAAGAGCAAGAACCGCTATATACAATGAGTCCGTTGCAGAACAACCTTGCGCATCTGTTCCAGTCACATAATAGTAACCTTCATTTGGAACAGTCGCGGGTGAAATAAGTACGGTTGTGCTCGTTGATGTAAATCCAACCGGTCCAGTCCATGCATAAGATGTTGCACCACTCACTGAAAGTGAAATGTCGTCATTTAAACAAATCGTTGAGTCATTATTTGCAGTGGTCAGATCAACTGTTGGGTTAGGGGAGAGCGCTATGCTTTCGCATGCCGATGGCCCAGTACAACCGGCTACAGTGACAGAAACACAGTAGTTTCCTGTTTCGAGTGCCGTTACAGGATCAATGGTGATATTTTGGTTGGTAGAAGTAAATCCGTTAGGCCCTGTCCAGTTGTAAGTTGCTCCTCCAGCACCGCTTGACGCAGTTATCAAAACAGAACTGTTCAAACACGGCGTATTGTCATCAGCAGTTGTTGTTGGTGCCGCTGGCGCTCCTGGATTCGAAACGTTAAATGGTCCAAATTGCGCTGAACAAAGGTTACCGTCTGTTACGTTCAGGTAATAGTTCCCTGCCGGGATATTGCTCAGGTTAGCAGAAGTTCCAACTGTTGACACCCCATTCGTCCATTGATAGGTAATAGAAGGCTGACCGCTTACAACAGCTCCAAGAAGTGATCCATTTGAACCCCCGCAATCTGAATCTGTCGCTGTTGGTGTTGTTGTCAACGTTGGATTCGGATTCACAGCGACTGAGATCATGTCAGTGTTGACACAGCCATTCGCATCCGTTCCTGTAACTGTGTAGTTCGTTGCAGCGGTTGGAGAAACGCTTACCGATGCTCCGTTTTGTCCAGAACTCCAAGAATATGAGCTTCCACCTGTTGCATTTAATGTTACTGAACTACCATCACAAATAGCAGTTGAAGCACCATTCGTAATGTCAATCGTAGGTAATGGATTTACAGTTACCGTAACGTCCAATAGTTGCTTGTAGTCACAAAGTCCCGTAACCTCACAGTAATATGTTTCTGTTG
>JBMSGX010000039.1:0-13721 GCA_049416285.1 Crocinitomicaceae bacterium
CATGTGTTTGGAACAAAGAAGATCGGAGGATTTAACTATACCTTCAAATCAAGACCGGAAGGTTATGAAAAAGGCCTGATCGAATTGATGGCAAAGTCTATTAAGTCGATCAAACCGGCGAACAAATAATTTTAATTCATGGCACTTACGAGAGAGGCAGTACTTGAAGTACTGGGAGATATCACTGAGCCGGATCTCAAACAAGATATTGTTTCAGCAAACTTAGTTGAGCACCTTGAGGTAACAGATAATTCTATTACCGTGAAGGTATTGACATCCAACCCTGCAATGCATGCTAGAAAACGCATGAAAGAGGCGGTTGAATTCAATTTGAAGCGCAACTTTGGAGAAGAGGTAACGATTACTTGCGAAACAGCTGCAATGGCGAGTGAGGCTATCAAGGCTCAGCGTAAAATATTACCTGAAGTAAAACACATTATTGCTATTGCTTCAGGAAAGGGTGGAGTTGGGAAATCTACAATTACCGCAAATCTGGCCGGTGGATTGGCAAAAGCTGGATACAAAGTAGGTATTGTAGATGCAGATATTTACGGCCCCTCAATGCCGACAATGTTCGATGTGGTGAAGGAAAAGCCTACCATGCTCGATGTGGAAGGAACGCCCATGATCAATCCTGTTTTGAGCTATGGAATTAAGATCTTGTCGATCGGATTCTTCACAGAACAGGACAATGCAGTTGTTTGGAGAGGTCCAATGGCTGCAAAAGCCTTAACGCAAATGTTTACGGATGCTTACTGGGGTGAATTGGATTACTTATTGGTTGATTTACCTCCGGGCACTGGTGACATTCACCTTTCGCTTGTTCAAACTGTTCCTTTGGATGGAGCTGTTATCGTGAGTACACCGCAGGAAGTGGCACTTGCTGATGCGCGTAAAGGAGTGAACATGTTCAAACTCGATTCTATCAAGGTTCCTGTGCTAGGAATAATTGAAAACATGGCATGGTTTACACCACTGGAATTACCTGATAACAAGTATTACATTTTTGGTCGTGATGGTGCAAAGAACCTTGCGCATGGAATGGGTGTTCCTTTCTTGGGACATGTTCCTTTGGTGCAGGGTGTGCGTGAGTCTGGAGATGTAGGTAGACCTGCTGTATTTCAGGAAAATACACCTGTCGCTGAGGCATTTGATGAATTAGTTCGTAACTTTGTAGCTCAGATTAAAGAACCCGTAGCAAATTAATAAACCATGGCAATCGATAAAAAGTCTATAGAGGAGAAGGTGGTTAGTGCAATTGAACAATTGCGTCCTTTTCTGCATGCTGACGGAGGAGATATGGAGCTTGTGGAAGTGAAAGACGATGCCACAGTAGTTGTTAAACTGTTAGGAGCTTGCAGTGACTGTTCAATGTCCATGATGACATTAAAAGCGGGACTGGAAGAATCGGTTAAAAAAGCAGCTCCAGAAGTGAAAGAGGTGGTCGCCATGAACATGGCCGAGGAGATGATCTAAACTCTGAATTCTTTCGTTACAAGCGTTTCTTTGGCGTCATTAATGACCTTTACGTAGTAAACACCCTTTTGCCATCCGCGAACGCGAATGTTAAATTGATACCTAACATTTCCACCACGTAACTGCATATGATGCTCACTCTTTATGATTGTTTGACCTGAGGCATTTTGAATTTCTTCGTGCACGCGCATCGCTTTACCCGCATCAAATGAGAGCTCTCCGGATATTTGCACTGTTTCTCTATTAATGTTCCCTAAAGGATCAACAGAATTTCTTGATGGACTCGTGTACCAGGTATTTTCTTGTCCGGATAGATCAGCTACACGAGATCGAAAAGCCCGATCTTCATTGGAGTTATTTGGCATTGTGCTAACGCTTTCTTTATCGGTAATGGCCCAAACTGCATCTTGAAAAGCGATCTTATCAGTAGGGTTTTTCTTGATATATTCGATCAACTCAGTTAGTTCTTCATTGCTGTTCTTACCTAGTTTAAAATCTCCGTTTGGACATCTGTCTGATAGTTCAGTGCAGTACGTTTTGATGGTAAGCTCTTTTTCTTCCAGTCCATGAAGCACGAGGATCTCATCTTCCAATTGGATAAGCTCTTGTTCATTAGGGTCATCGGGAAGATAAGTTGTTCCGGCGGGTATTAGAATGCGTTGATCGCTCTTTGTTCTGTTTTTCACAGTCATGTGAACTTCACTATAAGAAGTCTTCCCATTTGAATCCACAGTTGTTGAAACGAGTCCTTTCTTAATGGCTTCAGACATTGTCGGAGGAGGGGCAATAAAACTGTTTAACAGTAAAGTAAATACTAAAAAGGGCACGGGAAGAAGCACCCATCTGAGGATGATTTTTGGTTTAGAAGTTCGCATGGCAGTTGTTTTGAAATACAACGGTTGCCTATCGAAAATGTATCAAAAAAAGGCCGGTATCAAATACCGGCCTCACCTTTTACCTTTAGGTAAATATTATTTCGCAGCGCTAAAATTCTCAGCTACTTTGTCCCAATTGATCACATTGAAAAATGCGTTGATGTAATCCGGGCGACGGTTTTGATATTTTAGGTAGTAAGCGTGCTCCCAAACATCAAGTCCTAGAATTGGAGTACCTCCACATCCTTCGTCCATTAGTGGGTTGTCCTGGTTTGCAGTAGAGCAAACTTCCAGTTTTCCTCCGTTTACGCAAAGCCAAGCCCATCCTGAACCAAATCTTGTTGCAGCTGCTTTTGAAAAAGCATCTTTGAATGCATCAAATGATCCGAATGCACTGTTGATTGCGTCAGCAAGCTCTCCAGACGGCTGTCCACCACCGTTAGGTCCCATAACTTCCCAGAAAAGGCTGTGGTTCCAGAATCCTCCTCCATTATTTCTTACAGCAGGACTGTTTTTGCATGATTTAAGGATCTCCTCGATCGATTTCCCTTCGAACTCCGTTCCCGCAATGGCGTTATTAAGATTGTTCGTATAACCATTATGGTGTTTGCTATGATGGATTTCCATTGTTTGAGCATCAATATGTGGCTCAAGCGCATCATAAGCGTATGGTAATTTTGGCAATTCAAATGACATAATTAACTTGTTTTTGTGTTTAATTCAAAAATATAAAAAATTAACAGATTAGAATGATTCTAAATAAGATTATTCCTGTTCGTATTTCTTCTTGTACTTCAAGTAAAGCTCTTCCTGAAAATTAGTAAGATTCACAAACTTTCCGTCTATAAGTGCGACCTGAACATCATTGGTCATCATATCCAATGCATTTCCTTTAGATATGAATAAAGTAGCTGACTTTCCGACCTCTACACTTCCGTATTTCTTATCAACTCCCATGATCTCACATGCGGACAAACTTACAGAACGCACCGCTTCTTCTTCACTCAATCCGTAAGCCATCGCTGTTCCCGCTAAGAAGGGAATGTTTCGAGCATTCATCGCTTCCATGTCTCCTTCATTCTGAATACAGAATTGAACGTCTCCTTCTTTCAACAAAGCCGCTAATTTGTAAGATTGATCCACATCGTCTTCTTGATTTTCCGGAAGTGAATGTGGACGCTGGATCATTACCGGAACTTTTGCATCGCGCAATTGTTGTGTGATCAGATAAGAATCATATCCTCCAACGATCACGGGGAACTTTAAATCGAAGTGTTCAACAAACTCCAATGCATCAACAAGTTGTTGCAATTCATCTGCATGAATATATACGCGTTTATTCCCTTTAAAACACTCTGTCATTGCTGACAGGCGAATATCTTCTTTGGGGTCATTTGTTTCAGAGTAAGCCTTCGCCATTTCGAAGAAGTCATAGATCTTTTGTTTGTTGTCTCCGTACTTTTCATTCGCCTTTTTAGGCTGTGGGTCTGCCCACCAGCCACCTCCTTGGATCGTTGCGGGCCAGTTTAAATGAATACCGTCATTTGCAGAAACGGTAGCATCCTCCCAGTTCCATCCGTCCAGCTTCATAACTGCCGAAGATCCTGAAATGATTCCTCCACGCGGAGTTGCTTGCGACAATAACACACCATTTGTGCGCACAGTACTAATCACTTTTGATTCGACGTTGAAGGCGATCTGTGAACGAATATGTGGGTTATAAGTTCCAACTTCATCATAGTCACGCGTAGCTCTTACCGCATCGATCTCAGTCAGACCGAGCGTATTATTAGGAGCTACAAAACCAGGATAGATGTGTTCACCCCTTAATTCGATGATCGTATCCCATTCTTCCTCTTTAATGGTGTAAGCGTAAGCATTCTTGATCATAGAGATCTCTCCATTTTCAATTCCGACCAATGCGCTTTCCATGGTTTCTCCGTTTCCCACATGCAGAAATCCATTCACCAATAAGATCTTGTTTGGTTGCTGTCCAATCGCAAAAAGCGGCAGAAGAACCAGTAATAATGTATAAAATCTTTGCATTAGTGTTCGTTTTGTTCGGTAGATGCTTCCTCTCCCAATGTGTTACAATGATAATGACCTTCTTTCTTTCTGAAGAACGAGCGTTTCTTTTCGCCTTTCTTATTTGAGTCGAGCATCTTCGAAATAATTCGCGCTTTTTCAGCTTGGTTTACTTTACGTTGCTTCTCGTCTCTTTCTTTATCAAACAAAACCTTTCCGTCCACGATCGTTTTCTCAACTTTAGCCATAACAGACATTGGATGAGCAGACCATAATACGATGTCTGCATCTTTACCCTGTTTTAAGCTTCCAAGACGATCGTCAAGATGTAGAAGTTTGGCAGGGTTCAACGTTACGGTTTTCCATGCTTCTTCTTCGGACATCCCACCGTATTTGATAGCTTTTGCCGCCTCTTGATTCAAGCGACGTCCCATTTCAGCATCATCTGAATTGATCGCAACTACGACACCTTGTTCGTGCATCAAAGCGGCATTGTATGGTATCGCGTCATTTACTTCGTATTTGTATGCCCACCAATCGGAGAAGGTGGATCCTCCTGCTCCATGCGCGGCCATTTTATCTGCCACCTTATATCCTTCAAGGATGTGCGTAAAGGTGTTCAAAGTAAATCCGAAAGAGTCCGCAACATGCATTAGCATATTTATCTCAGACTGAACATATGAGTGACAAGAAACGAAGCGTTCCTTATTCAAAATTTGACTCAACACTTCAAGTTCAAGATCAGTACGTGGCGCTTCATTTGATTCACCTGACTTGAAATCTTTCAGTGCTTGCTGGTATTTCTGCGCACGGATGAAAGCATCATAGTACACCTGCTCAACTCCCATTCTTGTTTGCGGGAAACGCGTTGTATTGTAATCTCCCCAGTTGGCTTGCTTCACGTTCTCACCAAGGGCAAATTTGATAAATCCAGCAGCATTCGGAATTAACATCTCTTCTGCGGTATGTCCCCATTTTAGTTTGATCAATGCGGACTGTCCACCAATTGGATTCGCTGAACCATGCAATAATTGAGCAGCAGTTACTCCACCGGATAATTGGCGATAGATATTGATGTCTTCTGGATTCACAACATCTGCGATACTTACCTCAGCAGAAATTGCCTGTCCTCCTTCATTTACTCCTTTTGAAATTGCAATGTGCGAATGCTCATCGATAATTCCTGAAGTGACGTGTTTTCCTTTACCGTCAACTACAAATGCTCCTTTTGGGTAACGTGGTTTTCCGTTTCCAACATAAGTGATCTTACCTTTCTCTAATATGATCGTTGCATTCTTAAGAACTCCCTGCTCTTCATTCGTCCAAAGCGTTGTATTTTCAATTACGATAGGTTGTTGAGCTGGTACATTTTCAAATCCATAGGCAAGATTTGGAAACCACACCTGTGCATTCGTGTCGATGCAAACCTCGATCGGTTTTGGTTTATTCTCTTTCTCCGGAAGAATATTCTTTCTGATACCGGACCAATTCACCCATTCTCCGTCGGGAAGTAAACCTTCTCCTTCAAATATCTTTAGTCTTGGATTTATTTTTCCGCGGAGGGATACATTACCATAAAGATCTCCATCATCAATAATAAACTGGATATTGATGTCCCGATGGTCTACAACGACACTGGCATCTGCCTCCTTCTCTTCAGTAGATACACGACCTCGCTTATCTTTAGTTGTTTTTGTATAGCTTATCTTCCCTTTATACTTTCCGGATTCACCACTTATTTCAATCGGAATGCGTTTACCTGAAAATGCCAGGTTGAACTTTCCGGCAACATCTTCGTGGTCGATGAAAGCTTGTTGCTTTCTATTTCCCTGATCCCATGATTCGATCAGTTTGGCATTGAATTTAAACGGGTCTTTATCGTAGATCATGAACGATGCAATACGTCCTTCTTCCAACGAACCGATCTTGTGCTGAACCTCAAGAACCTTTGCCGGCTCAAGCGTCAAGGCATTAAGGGCATCATTGATCTCTAAACCATTAGCAATCGCTTCATGCAAGTGTTTCCAAAAATCTTTCGCTGATTTATGGCCACTCATCGTTATTGAGAATGAAATAGCGCTGTCTGCAAGTATTCTTGGATTGTTCTTGGCCATTTCCCATTCTTTTAGATCCGAAAGTGGAATCTGTCTCGCTACATATGGGTTCTGAACATCGTATGCATCTGGAAAGTTGATCGGCAAAACAACATGCGTTCCTTTCAATTCTTGTGCGATCTTATACTCGGTACCTGATCCTAGATAGTTGAATGATAAATCGAATTCTTTTGCAATTTTCTGAGCGCGCTGAATTTCTAGATGGTCATTTGCTTCAAAGAAAAGCGATCCGTTCTCTAGCTGCTCAAGAAGTGCTTCGAGGGATAGGTTTGTTTCTTTTTCCGCTGCATTTTTATACCATTGAGCATCGTAAAGTGTTTGTCTTAGTAATGCAATTGACCCCATTTGAGAAGATGGGTAAGATTGTCTGCTTACTCCTTTCCCGAAAGAAAAGAAAGCTGTAGAGGCCCATGTATAGAGTCCTTCTTTTTCGCTATCAGCCCCTGTAGACACTAAAGCCCCTGTACCACGAGCAACACCGTCATGAATATGACTTAGCGCATATCCAAATCCTGCAGCAACGTAATTTTCATTTGACTTTGAGTCTATTTTATATTCTTGAATCGAGTTGATTTCAGGATGAATAGCTTCGTTCCAATGAAAAGCACCTTTTTTATTTGATTCATACTGAGGTCTCGGATTCCAGGGCGTTTTTTTAGGATCAGGAAGTCCGACACTTGCATTTAAGTCGATAAAAGCAGGGACGATTACCTTTCCGTTCATGTCAATATCCACGGCGCCTTTTGGTGACGCAAGTACAAGTCCTACTTTTTTAATCTTTCCATTCTCAACGATCATGGCTGCATTATTCAACTTCTTTGTAGGAGACACATATATCGTGGCATTCTTGATATAATAGAGTTCCTGTTTGGATTCTTCGACCCCATTATTGGGAGTCATTTGACCCCATGAAATTATAGGGATCAGGAAGAGTAATACGGAGAAGACAAGTTTCATCTTATGGTCTTTAGAAGTGTGAAATTAAAAAAATGGACCGACATTCTCGTGGGTCATCACATAAGACCGGTTACAATTTTCTATTTTTGAAAAAAAAACGAACATGTACAACGGACTTTTACACGCGCATTCGGGATTAAGATGGATAGCTTTGCTACTTCTTTTGTTTGCGATATTCAATGCATTCAGATCTCAGGCTTCTGGGAGATACGAGAAGAAGGATAAGATGATCAACCTATTCGCGATGGTTGTTTTGCACATCCAGTTACTAATTGGATTTGCGCTATTCTTCATTAACGAGCGTAACCGCGTTCAGTTTTCTGGTGATTGGATCAGTAATGCTTCTCTACGTTTCTACGGACTTGAGCACTTGATCGGAATGTTGATCGCAATAACGATCATTACATTCGGGAGAAAGAAAGCAGAAAATCTAAAGAACACACGTGATAAGCACCGTAGAGTAATGATCTCTTACGGAATTGGATTAATAATCATTTTACTGTCTATTCCATGGCCTTTCAGAAACTTGGGTGGAGCCTGGTTCTAGGACTTTTCCTTGCTTCCTGTTCTTCGAACGAAGGCATCTTAACAGATGAGCCAATAGAAGTGTCAGGCGCGCAACTCTATCAGGAGAATTGTGTGATCTGTCATGGTGATGATGGTAAGGCAGGTATTTCCGGAGCTACGGACCTTTCGATGTCAAGTCTTTCAGAAGATTCTATTAAGCATTACATTCTGCAAGGGAAAAAGAGTATGCCTCCGTTTTCTTTTCTGTTTGAGAAGGATAACGAGGCATTGAAAGATGTAATAACACATGTAAAAGAGCTTAGAGCAAAGTAAATGGGGCAAGGACATATATTAGTCGATGCGGTCGAGGAGAAATGCGTTTTGGTTGGTGTTGTATCAAGTGATATTACTGAATCGCAGGCTGAGGAATTTATTGACGAATTAGAGTTTCTTGCTGAGACGGCTGGAGCTATCACAGAGCGAAAATTTTTACAGAAACTTCCGATACCTAATTCTAAGACTTATGTGGGGTCAGGAAAGTTGGAGGAGATCACTGAGTTTGTGAAGGCAAATGACATAGATGTCGTGATTTTTGATGATGAGCTAAGTCCTTCTCAATTGAGAAATATTGAGCGTTTCATCGGTGTGAAGATCCTGGACAGAAATAACTTGATACTAGATATTTTCGCGAGTAGGGCAAGAACCTCTCACGCCAAAACACAGGTAGAGTTGGCTCAGCTACAGTATTTACTTCCACGACTGACTAGAATGTGGACGCACCTTGAACGCCAGAAAGGTGGGATCGGGATGCGCGGTCCGGGTGAAACTCAGATAGAGACGGATAGAAGGATCATTCAACAGAAAATTGCTCTACTCAAGAAGAAACTTCAGGATATCGACAAACAAATGGCTGTGCAGAGAGGTAATCGCGGTCAGCTAGTGCGCGTATCATTGGTTGGTTACACGAACGTTGGAAAGAGTACGATCATGAACTTATTGAGCAAGTCAGATGTATTTGCTGAGAATAAGTTATTTGCTACACTCGACACCACAGTGAGAAAAGTGGTGATCCACAACCTTCCATTTCTTTTGACGGATACAGTAGGTTTCATCAGAAAACTGCCGCATCAATTAGTGGAATCATTTAAATCCACATTGGATGAGGTAAGAGAATCGGACATTCTTGTGCATGTTCTGGATATTTCACATCCTAATTTCGAGGATCATTACAACGTTGTGAATGAAACATTGGCTGAGATCATCAAAGATGACTCTAAGAAGACAATCGTGGTGTTCAATAAGATCGACGCTTATCAAGATCCTAATAACGATGTAGATGAGGATTGGGAAAAAGATCCCGATGGACCTATCCCTCTGGAAGAGCTTAAAAAGACGTGGATGTCCAAATTGAATGAAAGTAAATCAGTATTTATCTCTGCACAAGACAAGGAAAATATTGATGAGCTACGAGAGACGCTTTATGAAGATGTAAAAGAGATCTTCAAGGTACGTTATCCTTACAATAACTTTTTATACTAGTGGAAATAGAAAGAGCCGGTGGTAGCCGGCTCTTTTCTTTGTGTTGTAAGATTTTTAGTCTCTCACGAGGTGAAGGAATCCATGTCCTTCTAAAATGTCTCCAGCAACACCAGTTACTTTGTACTTGAAGAAGTATACTCCTTCCGCGCAATCAGCACCTGTTGGTGTTTTCGTTTTCCCGTCCCATGTAGGGTTAGCTGCAGTATTTTGGAATACGATGTTCCCCCATCTGTTCGTAATGATCAATTCAACAGATTCTGAATTCTCTACTGTTAAGTGGAAAAGGTCATTATATCCATCTCCATCAGGCGTAAACACGTTTGGAGCATATACAGTTGGGAATGGACATGGGTCAACATTGATCGTTGCATATGCCGTGTCGGAACAACTTGCGCGCGTCGCAACCATCATCACAACAGTGCTTTCGTTGTATGTCGTTGTTCCTGGAGTGTTCACGTATAATGTGTCCATCATTTCATTGTTCATATACCACACGTAGTCTGTTGTGTTTTGAGAGCTGTTCGTGAAGTTTACTTCCAATGGAGCACATCCGCTCGCAGGAGAAACTGAGAATGCAGCAATAGGCGGATCAAGGGGTTCAACAAAGACACTGTCTAATTCAGTACACACATCATCAGTTACTGTAAAGTAATACCATCCTGAAGGAATGTTTTGCATAACTGTAGCATCTACTTCGTATGGCATTCCGTTTGGTACAATTGAATCAGACCAGTGATAGTAAGGTTGCCCAAGTACATCCGTAACACCTGAGACGAATGCTGACACCGCTCCAGTTGGATTACATGCATCCGATGGATAGGAAAGTAGAGAATCAATTGACAACGTTTGATCAACAATTAATGTGAGAGTATCCGTATCTGTAAATCCACAAGCATCGGTCACGGTAACATAATAATCGTAAGATCCATTTGGAGCCCCTGGCACCCATGAGACAGAGTCAGTACTACCGGTGTCCCAACTGAATGAATATGGCGGAATTCCGTCGAGTCCTGAGGCATAAACAGCAAGGGAATCTTCATGACAGACGATGGTGGTGTCATGTCCCCAAGCCTGTACGTTCGGCGCATCTAATAACCAAACTGTTCCGACGGTTACGATGGTGTCTCCAGAAGGTAACACATTGGTTACAGTAAGGATCACACTTTCGTATCCCTCAAAAACACCATCTTGAATAGCTGTAAATGGAATGGAGATCTCAGTAGAATCAGGAAGAAACAAGACGGAGTCTGGTAAGGTTAAATAATCTGCTCCATTTGTAGCTGTTCCTGCGATATCAACATTCACCCATAGTGAATCACTTGATTGACATGAAGGTCTTGTGAAGACAAAATCTGCTTCAACACCACATCCTTCCACTATAACAGAGTCACCGTATTCTCCAATGTTTGTTTCAAGTGTTAAGTCAACTGGGATTGCTTGGAATGATCCACCTTCTAAGAATACCCCTGTATCTAGATAATCATCCTGACAGTCGGCAACGGCAAACTTAAAGTGATATGTTGAATCACAAATAACATCGAATCTAATTTCAATTGGAATAGTAAAACCGTTAAATGAATGGCCCGTTGGGTTATCCAGATAATAAGCTGCGTTCATTTGAGGAGGAGTTTGGAAAGGATCGTTATAGATCGTACTGATCGTAATTGGATCAGTTGTCCCAGGAACTACGGCAATGTTTTCTGCACCATTCGGGAACGCTGCCGGTGAGGCGTAAGGACCGCTGTAACCAGGTCCGCTAATAAAGAAGCCGAATGCATCATTGAACGATGAGTTAATGTATGTCGTGTATTCCTCTGAAGCAAAAACGAAGTTGAAAACTACAACATCTCCAGTTGGAACAAAATCAAACTCTAAAACCGCAGCATCAAAAGACGATGTGATCGAACCCGCACTGGGATTTGTTGTCACAGATTGTGCGATTGTTACTAAGTCCGGGTCACCTGGTCCGTTAAACTGACCCGTTGTTGGCTGGTTCGGTGGAACCATGTCTAAAACGGTACCCGATGATAATACTACACCTGAATCCAGTCCGATGTTTGAACCGTTTGCATTGAAATAGGCACGTTGCACGTTTTGACCCGTAAATGAAATGTTTGAAACCGCTACACCTGGTCCAACGAGTGTGTTAGTAACAAGATCTGCCGGTGTTGGTGCATTGTTGACAATAATGTTCTGCGCATTCGAAAAAGTGGCAAAACCAAATAATGCCGTAAAGAATAATAAAGCTTTAGCTCTCATAATAGTTATCATAGGTGTTTGATAGACATCCATTGTTGTAAAATGGTTGCATCATTCAAAACAAATTCCAGATCTACTGGATATTTGGGGTAAAATTACGATTTTTAGGCAATCTAAAAAGTAGACAAATGGACAAGACACAAGGATACATTGAATCAAACAAAGAGAGATTTCTAAACGAGCTATTGGACTTACTAAGAATTCCATCTATTTCTGCGGATCCAGCGTACAAGGCTGACGTAAATAAAACAGCAGAGGTATTGGCGGAGAACTTGAAAAATTCTGGAGCGGAGAATGTAGAGATTTGTCCAACTGCGGGTTACCCGATCGTTTACGGAGAAAAGATCTTTGATGCGTCATTGCCGACTGTTTTGGTTTACGGGCACTATGATGTTCAGCCGGCAGACCCGATTGAATTGTGGACTGATCCACCATTTGAGCCGGTAATTAAGAAGACGGACATTCACCCGGATGGAGCAATATTTGCACGTGGAGCTTGTGATGATAAAGGACAGGCGTTTATGCACGTCAAAGCGTTTGAAGCAATGGTGAAAGAGAATGAACTTCCATGTAATGTGAAATTCATGATCGAAGGAGAAGAGGAGGTTGGAAGTGCTAATCTGGCGACTTTCGTTAAAGAGAACAAAGAGAAATTAACAGCCGATGTCATTTTGGTATCAGATACGGGTATTCTGAGCAATGAGACACCTTCGATCTGTACTGGACTTAGAGGATTAAGTTACGTCGAAGTGGAGGTGACTGGACCAAATCGCGACCTGCATTCAGGTTTATACGGTGGATGTGTTGCTAACCCGATCAATATTCTAACAAAAATGATCGCGTCTTTGCACGATGAGAACAACCACATCACAGTTCCCGGTTTCTATGATAAAGTGATCGAGCTAAGTGATGAAGAGCGCGCAGAAATGGCAAGAGCACCATTCAGTAAGGAAGATTACTGCAAAGCATTGGATATAGAGGATGTTTATGGAGAAGAAGGATACTCTACTATGGAAAGAGGTTCGATCCGACCAACGTTGGATGTAAATGGAATTTGGGGAGGATACATTGGTGAAGGAGCTAAGACAGTTATTCCTTCAAAAGCCTATGCGAAGATCTCAATGCGTCTTGTTCCCGATCAGGACAGTGAGGAGATCACAAAATTATTCAAGGATCACTTTGAATCGATTGCTCCGAAGGGAGTAACGGTAAAAGTAACGCCACATCATGGAGGTGAAGCAGCTGTAACGCCAATTACATCTGAGGGTTATAAAGCTGCAGCCATGGCAATGGAGCAAACTTTCGGTAAACGACCTATTCCGATCAGAAGCGGAGGTTCAATTCCAATCGTGGCAATGTTTGAGAAGGAGTTAGGATTAAAGACGATCTTGATGGGATTCGGATTGGACAGTGATGCGATTCATTCACCAAATGAGCATTACGGACTGTTCAATTTCTACAAGGGAATCGAGACAATTCCATACTTCTATAAGTATTACACAGAACTTGTAAAATAGGACTATGCGGAAATTCATTCAGGCGATCTTAGTCGTTTTATTGATCACTTCTTGTGCAGTTACAGCACCGGAAATGAGAGGGGGAGAGTCTTTCAATGTTGAAAAGATCGATGGAAATACCATCAAGTTAAACGCAGGAGCCAAGATCTACAACGGCAATTGGTTTGGGATCAAGATCAAGCCTTCGAACCTGGAGTTGTACTTGGATGATGATTTTGTAGGAACTGTTCGCTTAGACAAAAAAGTAAAACTGAAACGTAAGTCTGAAACTACGATTGATGCTCCGCTAACAGCTACTTTGGAGCAAGGAGCCATGGGTAAAGCTATGCGCTCTGCATTAGGTGGAGCACTAAATGTACGTATGAAAGGAAAGGTGAAGGCAGGCGTTTTTATCTTTTCGAAAAAGATCGATTTCGATGAAACGAAGAAGATCGATGCGTCTAAGCTGAGAC
>JBMSGX010000040.1:0-13544 GCA_049416285.1 Crocinitomicaceae bacterium
TTTCAACGGTCTAAGGGAATATGTTCTGTTTAACAAGTTAGAACTGATCAATGCTATTTTATGCATTTCAGAGAAATTATAGGAAATCCGTGCATCAAAGATTGGATTACCAAATCTGTGATTTGCAAAGTAATCCATGTATCTGATAGTTTGTACGAAAGGTCCTTGTGTTGCATCTTCGAACTCCTGGATCACACCATCCATATTTACGATCTTGCTGAAATATTTAAAGCTCACACCAATAGCGAACTTTTTCTTCACAGATAATTCGAAATCAGCTTTAGCATTATGCAGGAACCTGTATTTCAAGATCTGAGAGCTGGAATCTAACGAAGTGTTATTGTATGAATAAGGCTTTGGGTTTCCAGGGTTGTTATCTGTTGCGTATACATAATCGGGATTCAAAGTTTTTGGCACAATGTAGTTGTAACCCGTCATGAATGTTAAGTACACATCCTCTCCTAGTTTTGCTTTTCCGGAAAAAGATAGGTCCAGCCCCATTACTTTAGACTCACCCGTATTCAGAAATTTGAAACCAAATATTGACGAGCCGTCTACGATAGGATCGCCCCAAAATCCAAATAAATATTCGATTGTGTTTTGATATTCCTGCCAAAAAGCAGCGATGTCCAGGTAACCGTATATTGAACCAAGTTTCAATCCTTGTTTAATTCCAACCTCCGCGTTCCAACTGCTTTCCGGTTTAATCTCTGGATTCGGGAAAACACCAAAGTTTCCAACTCCCGTTTTTATAAAGCGCTCAGTAATTGTTGGGAATCTGTATCCCTGACCATAAGACGCTCTTAAATAGGTCTCCTGATATAACTTCAAACTAGTTCCTGCTCTAAATATTGGCTTCATTGCAGTAACCGTATCATTCAATTGGAAATACTCAAGCCTTCCTCCTATTGAAACATTGACAATGTTCTTCAACTTCGTATCAATTTGAGAGTAAGCCGATAAATTCAGAAGTTGATTGTTTGGACTTCCCGAGCCGGCATATAAACTTGCATAAGAGTCCGTGTAAGTCCCTGTCAATCCTCCAACGAAATCAAGGTCTTTTAGCTCCTTGTAACTCTTCCTGAACATATAATCTCCATAGAGCGTTGTTGCCTTATTCGATTGACCGGCAGTCATTTCATTATCTGCATGAAGAATTCTAGTTCTAAAGCTGTGCTTCCCATCTGTCTGCGTGAAAAAATTCAAATAAGGATCAACATGGAATATGAACTGGTCTTGCAAGAACACGGCACCAGGGTATCCCTGGAACAAACCTGAGGTATCGTTTAACCAGGCAAAAGCGAGATTCGATTGAGAGACCATAAAGTTTCCATTGATCCCGTAATTAAGACCTGAAAATCTTTTTGAGCGATACCTTAAATTAAAATTCAATCTCGCTCGTTTCAAACTCATTTGTTCTTCCGTGAAATTAGAGATCGTATCCTCAAAAACAAGACTGTCTGTCACTGGTGGTCCTATATAGCCATGATCGTAATTCATGTTACCCCCAACAACAACATCCAAGTTTCCAACTTGCCTGCTGTGTAAAATATTTGCGCCTGTGATCAAAGGGAAATTATTCCACCACGTTGCTCCTTCTTCAGAAGGATTCGAATACATTCCAGTATATACATTTACTTTGGTGAGCGGTCTTGCAGACGGATATTTCGTACGAATATGTATGGCCCCTGAAAGTGCTGAGCTTCCTGATAATACAGACGATGCTCCCTTGATAACCTCGATTTGATGAATATTTTCAACTGGAATAAATCCCCATTCCGGCCTACCTGCGTCACCGGATAACATAGGCATGTCATCAACGATCACCGCCACTTTTGACCCAACGCCAAAGGTAAATCCACTACCTCCTCGTATTTGCGGTTCACCATCAAGGATATTTAATCCGGGAGTTTGATCTAATGCAGTTTCTATACTACGCGTATTCTTATTCTCAATAAGTTCAGGTTTTAGAACTTCCATTGAAACTGTCTGATCTTCAAATGGACGATCAAACTTTCCAACCTTTACCTCTACTTCATCGATCTCCTGAACATCAAATGGCTCTAAGGTAATATCTCTAGAAAACACCTTGTTTTCGATCACAGTAACAATGAAAGTATCCGTGATCATGCCTGTTGATCTGCAAACCAATCTTGCCTTACCCACTGGAAGCTCCAATGAATATCTACCATCAAAATCAGTTGTTGACCCAATGGTCACATCTTGCTTATAAATAACAGCAGCACCAACAATTGGTTCACCGTGATTGTCATAAACAGTACCTTCGATCTTGCCCGTTTGCCCGTATGAGGCAATTAGGAAGCCTGAGAATAAAAGAGATAAAAATAAACGCATAACAAAAGTAGAAAGGCCGGTTTCCCAGCCTTTCAAAATTTTATTTAACAGAAATTATTGTTTGATCACCTTGTGTGTTGAGTAGGTATCTCCCGTTTTTGTATGGATCACATACATTCCCGGTTGCTCATTGAATGCAACAAATTTTTGCAGATCTCCGGACTGAACAAGTGCGCCTGAAGTAGCATAAACCTCGTATGTACCAGCTTTACCTTCAAATCCGTCAAAACTCAATGTGTTATTTATATTATCCAATGCAACTGAAACATTATTTTGTAACTCGTTCACGCTGTTTGGATTGTAGATCAATTGAACATCGTCAATGAACACTTCATCATTTCCATCTCCTCCACCCGGAGTCATGTTGGTTGTGAACGTGATCAAAATATGAGTGTTTCCTGTAGTTGTTCCAATTGAATAATCAAATGGAACAGACTTACGTACCCAGCTTCCTCCAGTCGCTGCGTAATTCAGCTCTGCGATTGCAACAACGTGATCTGCTGAGGCAGCATCTTCCGGATCTCTATAATCGTAATCATCGTGAAGAGTTGCCTTAACGCGTGCCATTTCTCCACCACTTACAGGGTTAAATTTCACCCAAAACACTAAAGAATCCGGAGCATCTGTCAATCCTTCGGAAAAATTTGGATCCGATGTCTTCGAAAAATTATAGTTGGAAGGATCCGAAGCTGTAGTACTTCCCATATTGATCTGACCCAGTGTCATATTACCGTTCGCTACAATTCCAAATGTTGATCGTGACCAAATTCTAGCACTTTTCGTACCTGTAGACCCTGCGGGAACATCACTAGATTGTTCTAATTGATTGGCTGCTGCCCATGCAAATCCACCGGTCGCAGATAAAAAACTGTTCCAATTCACAGGTTCTTCCGAACCGGCAACAGATTCCCATTGCTCGAAATCGCTGTTCCCGATTTGTCCTTGACCAAAAGTTACTGCGGCTATAACAGTAAACATACTTGATAGTATTGCTTTCTTCATACATGTAGTTTTTAGATTGACAAATATAATTCTTTTCATTCTCGGTATGATACCCACTTTGATAATTACGAAAACACAAATGTTCATTAGTTAGAGATCGAACCAACTGAAGCCCTTAGAGCAACGTTTTATTAATAAGCACCAAGACAATGAGAACCAGGCAAATAGAAAACATCAACGAAGCATTATTAGTCTTGAGACACTTCATAGACTTGAGTGCCGAGCTATTACCCATGCTATACGTGCTCAGACAAAAGCCTAATCCAACTCAGGAAGAAATTAACAACATCAAAAAAATACAGGATGTTTATGAGCAATACGCCTTCGATACAGATACGTCTCGATTATTGATCGACTCCGATATTTTAGACCTCATTCAGTCTTCATTTTACAAAATGACCTACAAAAATCCCCACCCTCCTCTTGTTGCCAGAAAGAATCTTTACGCTTTTCTCAATGAATACAAAAGACTTAAACATAACTGGGAGCTAACCGTTGCCAATTAAAGAAGTAAGCCTAACTTTGTCCCATGGGCAAAACTGAGCATAAAACGCTTCCTGTGATGGAACACTTTTACACGATTCAAGGTGAAGGTTATCATTCCGGTGAAGCAGCTTATTTTATTCGACTCGCGGGCTGTGATGTTGGATGTGTTTGGTGTGACGTGAAAGAATCATGGGAAATAAGTCCTGAGCAATACGTAGACATTGAAGAAATTACGAGTTACGTAAAGGCTGCATCTGCAAAGTATTGTGTGATTACAGGAGGAGAACCATGCATGTATGATCTGACCAATCTCGTTGATGCATTACATAAATCAGGAATAACTGTTGGATTAGAAACCTCTGGATGCTATCAGTTGAAAGGAAATATTGACTGGTATTGTTTCTCCCCGAAAAAATTTAAGAAACCAATTGAGGAAGCTTACGTTAAATCTAATGAACTCAAGGTTGTTATCAATCACCCTTCTGATTTTGAATGGGCTGAAAGCCATGCTTCCAAAGTAAATAAGGAATGTAAGCTCTACCTTCAACCGGAATGGTCAAAACAGGAACGGTTTTTGCCAATGATCATTGAGTATGTAAAGGAAAATCCAAAATGGAAAGTTTCTTTACAGACACATAAATTCATGAACATACCATAGATTATGAGGTCTATTCTTTTCTTTTGTATTGCACTGTTAACATTTACTTCTTTCGGTCAGCAATATTCTACTAGTAACAAAAAAGCGATCAAACTTTTTGAAGAGGCACTGCGTCTTCCTGGCAATTCGATAGATCCTACCACTAATACACCAAATTATCGAGGAGGTTTGAAGAAACTTCATGAGGCACTTGAAAAGGATGACAACTTTCTGGAGGCTCATCTGGTAGCTGGTGAATTTGCAGAGTATATCTATGATTATGAAACAGCCATTCACCATTATAAAAGAGCATTAGCTATCAATCCAAGACATAGCAGCACAGGTGCTACTTATTTTTACTTGGCAAATCTGCAACATGCTGTAGGTGACTACGACGATGCGATCAGGAACATTGATATCTTCCAACGGAATCCAAATGCAAATGAAACCTTGATAAACAATTCTCATCAGATCAGAGCTGAATGTGAGTTCGCGAAATTTGCAATGGCAAATCCGGTAGAATTTGACCCTGTTAATATAGGACCCGGAATCAATACGCAATATCCAGAGTACTTCCCTACGATCACTGTTGACGGCGCCACTATTCTATTTACTCGACGAATCCCTGACGAACGCGTTTACGGACCTCAAAAGGAGCAGGAAGACTTCTTCATCTCTCATCTTGGGGAAGACAAAACATGGCAGACGGCAACTCCAATGCCCGATAACATCAACACAGTGAACAACGAAGGAGCTCCAACTATTGCACCTGATGGGAGAACACTCGTTTTCGTAGCCTGTCCGGATAACATCACAGGTGAAAACTATGGCGAAGGGAGAACTGGAAATGGTAGCTGTGACCTATTCATCACAAAACGTTTGGGGTCTCAATGGCAAGACCCTAAAAACCTCCCTGGATATGTAAATTCTGCACATTGGGAAACTCAACCGTCGCTATCTTCTGATGGTAAGACTTTATACTTTATTCGTGGATTAAGAGGAACTGCAGCCGACAGAAATTCAGATATCTACGTAGTTCAAAAGGATGATAACGGTGTTTGGGGCAAAGCGCAGCGACTTCCAGACCATATTAACACTCCTGACATGGAGGAATCAGTATTGATCCATCCAGATGGTAAAACACTTTATTTCGCTTCTCGCGGACATATTGGACTTGGAGGATCTGATCTGTTTATGACGCGAATGGACAATAACGGAAACTGGTCGAAGCCCGAAAATTTGGGCTACCCTATCAACACTAAATATGATGAAAACTCATTGATGGTATCTCCCGATGGAGAGATCGCATTCTTCGCTTCCGATCGTGTAGGTGGATTTGGAGATTTAGACATCTATTACTTCAAAATGCCGGAACACTTGAAGCCTACGAAGACGTTGTACTTCGAAGGAACAGTATTTGATATTGAAACGAAAAAGCCAATCCCGGGGAAATTTAAATTGGTTGACCTTGAAACTGGTAAAGAGGTTATCATTTCTGAGGCGGATGCTATCACCGGAGAGTTTATGGTTTCACTACCCGTTAATAAGCGGTATGCGTTAAGTGTAGAGTATCCGAACTATTCTTTCTTCTCGAAGAATTTCAACATGACGAATCCAGAAAACCTCGAAGCAATTCACATGGATGTTCCAATGATACCACTTGGAAGTGACAAACCGGTGTTATTGGAGAACGTCTTCTTCGATCTAAGCAAAGCGACATTGAGACCTGAATCATTTGTAGAATTGAATAAACTGGTTTCATTCCTTCAGGATAACGGAAACCTTAAGATCGAGATCGGAGGTCACACAGATACGAGAGGTGATGCAAAAGACAACCAGATCCTTTCACAAAACCGAGCACTTGCAGTTTACAATTACCTTGTAGATAAAGGGATTACGAAAGAGAGGTTAACTTACAAGGGCTATGGCGAGACACTGCCGGTAATGAGTGACGAACAAATTGCTAAATTAGACAGTGATAAAGAAAAAGAAAAAGCTCATCAGGCCAATAGAAGGACTGAATACAAAGTGATTGCTAAATAATGCATTTCTTAAGACTCCTCCGCCCTATCAACTTAGCGATCATCGCTCTAACCATGTATGGTACAGGGTGGTTTCTGGAGTACTATACAGATTGTATCGGAGAGCTTTGGACCATTGACTTTTTCCTGCTTGTTTTGAGTACAGTCATAATCGCTGGAGCGGGAAACATTATCAATGATTATTTCGATATCAAAGCAGACAGGATTAATAAACCTGAACGCATGATTATAGGAAAGCATGTAAAACGAAGGGTAGCAATCTTATCACATTGGTTTTTGAATTTGGTTGCTTTTTCAATCGCCGTGTACCTATCCTGGAAATTTAATACCTTCTGGTATGTTTTTGCTCATTTCATGGCTATCAACTTTTTGTGGTTCTACTCTACGAATCTTAAACGCGGCTTTCTTTTAGGAAATATCGTCGTGGCCGGGCTAACAGCGCTAGTTCCAATTCTTGTAGGATTCTATTTTTACCACCTCGTTTCAATTAAAGAAATTAGCTCAGGAGCTCATTATCAAACGATTCATGAGTTGATCGGAAGTCTTGTGTGGATCATTGCAGGACTGGCTTTGTTTGCTTTTATTTTGAATCTCGCACGCGAGATCACCAAAGATATTGAAGACATTGAAGGGGATAAACTTCTAAAAGCGAAAACCCTACCGATCGTGATGGGGAAAAGCATAGCTAAATATATCGTCGCATTAGTAATTGGCATTGGTGCTATTTTACTGAGTGGAGTTTTAATCAATTATGCTGACATCCTTGTGACACATTTAATTCTAGGCCTTGTATCGCTCATATTTATGGTTTCCGCGGCAATTGCTCTATTTGCAATGAGCTCGGATAAAGGAGTTAAACTCACTAACAATTTATTGAAACTTTCAATGACAGCAGGTCTTCTTGTACCTGTTTACATTCGATTAATGGAAGTCCTATAGTATGAAGATCATTTTAGGATCTAAATCACCGCGCAGAAGAGAACTTATTCAAAGCTTAGGCTTGGAAGCAGAAATTGAACTGAGATCCGAAGAAGTTGATGAAATTTTCCCAGATGATCTAAATCCGCATAATGTCGCTGGTTATCTTGCTAAACTAAAGGCGACTCCTCTACTACCTAAACTGAAGGATCATGAATTACTGATAACATCAGATACAGTAGTTCTCCGTGATAATGAAATTTTGGGAAAACCCGAAAATCGTGAAGAGGCCATTTCAATGATCGCATCCCTCAGCGGAAAAAAGCATCATGTGATAACTGGTGTCCATTTACAGACAACAGAAAAATTCTTGACATTTAGCAATACAACTGAAGTTCATTTCGAAGAACTCACAAATGAAGAGATCGCCTTTTATGTAGATAACTTTAAGCCTTACGATAAGGCCGGAGCATACGGTATTCAAGAATGGATCGGATATGTTGGGATATCCAAAATTGACGGATGTTACTACAATGTAATGGGATTACCTTTAAACGCTTTATATCAAACAATGAAACACGAGTTCAAGGCGTTTACTTCACTGAGATCTCAATAAGTACTTCCTTCTCATTCAACCTTTGGGACAACCAACTTCTAATCTTTCGCTTTGTCGTTAGATCTATCGTATCAGATGATTCCATATATACCAATGCTATCGATGCAGGCTGGGACAAACTGTCAACATACTTTAGAGATTTAGAATAAGCACACACCTTAACTTGTGGGAATATTGTGCGAATCTCCTTTAACAATTGACCACCCGTTCGAGGTATGCTCGTTATACTGTCCATCACGCTGTTTTGGAAAGCCAATGCATTTTTTAGCATTGTAACCTCGTTATTCAATTGAGTTGTCCTGTCAACACCCGCCTGAAGCAATCTTTGATCATTGGTACGTAATCCCTGCGTTACCTCGAGAACAGCATCTTTCAACCCCATGTCATCCACTTTATCCTCAAGATGTTTCACCGTTGCATCTGAAAGCTCTTCACCTGCGTATACAAGGGTTATCTTCTTGTTTTTACCATCGATTGCATGATCCAACAAATAATTTCCTTCCCAGATGGAAATCTCAGAAACAAACTCCTCAGCGGTTGAAACGAAACGATCCCTCTTAACGAGTGTATAACCAAGGTAAAAACTTGGTAACACGGTAAGAACGATCACTACGATAATCGCAATATTCTTGTTCTTTATTTCACTAGATAATAGACTCGTTTTCTTCGGATATTTCAATACTTGAGCAACAAGCATCGATGACAACGCAATAAAAACTGAGTTAATCATATAAAGATAGATCGCTCCTAAGAAATACGCCCAGGACCCGATAGAAATACCGTAACCTGCTGTGCAAAGAGGCGGCATTAATGCTGTCGCAATTGCGACTCCAGGAATCACGTTTCCTTTATTCTTACTGCTGATGGCAACAACTCCAGCTAATCCTCCAAATAAAGCGATCAATACGTCATAGATCGTTGGAGTAGTCCTCGCTAAAAGTTCTGAATGCTCTGTATGGATTGGTGTTAATGTAAAGTACAATGTTGATGTCACCAAGGCTGCAGATGTCGCAAACCCATAGTTGTTCAGTGATTTTTTAAAAAGGTCGAAATCATATGTAGCAACTGAGTAACCTACCCCATTGATCGGCCCCATTAACGGCGAGATAAGCATGGCACCAATGATCACGGCAGTTGAATTCATGTTCAATCCAACAGAAGCAACCAATATGGCGAAAATTAGGATCCATAGATTCGTTCCACGGAAAACTACCGCTTTCTCGATCGTTTCACGAACAATAGAATGGTCTTCCTGCTCATGCGTCAGGCGAAGAAAATTAATTAATCCTGCTATCCACGTATTCTTTTCCATGCTACATTCTCTCTGGCACCTGTATACCAAGAAGTCCCATAGAACTCTTGATCACTTTAGCCACATTAGAACTGATACCCAATCGTAGGCTTCGTTTATTGGAATCATCCTCAGCTAAGATAGTTATACTCTGATAAAAGTGATTATAAGTCTTTACAAGCTCATATGTGTAGTTCGCAATGATCGCCGGTGAATAACTTGCCCCTGCCTCAATTATTGTAGCTGGATATTCAGCAATTAGTTTGATCAATTCTTTTTCTTCAGGTTGTAATTCACAAGATGCAGGGATGGCAAATCCGTCTGCCTTAGATATCAATGAGCGAATCCGTGCATGAGCATACTGAATGAACGGTCCAGTGTTCCCAGTAAGCTCAATAGATTCCTCGGGATTAAACATCATTCGCTTCTTTGGATCTACCTTCAATAGATAATATTTCAAACCTCCCAATCCGATCAACTCGTACAAGTTGTTCTTTTCTTCCTCAGACATTCCTTCAATGTGGCCGCGCTCCTGAGTCATCTCTTTGGCCTTATCAACAACGTCTTCCATTAGATCATCTGCGTCGACAACAGTTCCTTCTCTAGATTTCATTTTACCCGTTGGAAGATCTACCATTCCATACGATAAATGATAACAGTTCTCAGCCCAGCGATAACCTAGTTTCTTAAGGATTAGAAAAAGTACCTTGAAGTGGTAATCCTGCTCATTACCAACTGTATAGATGATTCCTTCTAAATCGGAATAATCCTTATATCGATCAACAGCTGTTCCCATGTCTTGCGTCATGTATACTGCAGTTCCATCTGAGCGTAGAACTAGTTTCTCATCCAGACCCTCATCGGAAAGATCGATCCAAACTGAACCATCCTCCTTTTTGAAGAAAATGCCTTTATCGAGTCCTTCAAGCACCAATTCTTTACCAAGAATGAAAGTATCTGACTCATAATACAACTTGTCAAATTCCACCCCCATTCGCTCATACGTCTTATCGAAGCCTTCGTATACCCATCCATTCATTGTTGACCAAAGTAAGTAGACCTGAGGATCTTTCGCCTCCCATTTTACAAGCATTTCTTTGGCATCATTCAGCAGCTGTGTCTGGTTCTTTGCTAGATCTTTGATCTTCGCATCTATACCGTTGATGGCTTTTTCATCCTTCCCTTCTTTCGATCCTTCTAAGCGCAAGAATTCTGAAACTACCTCTTCTGCATAATCCTCAAACTTTCCGCTCTCCCATTCCGCAATGATCTCCTTTGCCTCGGCATTAAATTGTTTATCGAACTCCACGTAATACTTACCTACGAGCTTATCTCCTTTCATACCCGTATTTGAAGGATTCTCACGTTCGCCTTTCTCGTTTAGCGGAGAGAATCGCTCCCATGCAAGCATACTTTTACAGATATGAATTCCACGATCGTTAATGATCTGTGTTTTTATGGAATTGTATCCATTAGCTTCGAGGATCTTTGCTACAGAAAATCCAAGAAAATTATTTCTTAAATGCCCTAGATGCAAAGGTTTATTGGTATTCGGTGACGAATACTCAACCATCAATGTAGGCTTTGAGTTTTTAGGGGCAAACCCGTAATTCGGATCTTTATCCAAGTCATTGAGCACATTTACCCAATGGTCATCCGAAATGATAAAATTCAAGAACCCTCCTATCACATTGTACTCCGATAATGAATCAATTTTCTTTATCAGGAAGCTTCCAATTGTTTCACCAACATCTTGAGGTGATTTCTTGAGTATCTTGACGAAAGGAAAAGTCACCAATGTTAAGTCACCCTCAACGTCCTTTCTTGTTTTTTGAAATTGAATTAGTCCTTCCTGGATCTGTTGACCAAATAACTCCTCAGAATTAGCCAGTAAAAGTTCTTTAATCTGTAATTCCATTCTTTATTTCGATTCTAATACGTTCGTTAATGACTCGAGCAATGAAAAAGTAGTCTCAGCCATTTTGTTGACCTTATCGTCTAAACAAGGGTTCACCTCAACTATTTCCAAGCAGCAAAGACGATCACTTTCAGAGAAAGCGTTTAAAAATTCTTTTGCTTCATCAGGAGTTAATCCCAGAGGTACAGGTGTACCCGTTCCATTTGAAGTAAGCTCAGGGTCCATTGAATCTACATCAAATGAAACATAGATGATATCACAGTCTTTTAACTGCTCCAATGTTTCGTTGATCACAGCTTCAACACCTTGTTCACGAACTTTTTGTACTGTATGATTGGTGATATCTAGCTCACTGATCAAATGATCCTCTTCAGGCTCAGTATCCCGAACTGCAATAAACACTAAGTCTTCTGGTTTGATCTTAGGAGAAACTCCTCCCATCCCTTTCAACACCTCCCAATCATTTGCTACTTCCGAAGTTGGCTCATTGCGTTGACACGCCTTATTATCCTCACCAAGCGCAGTAGCCAAAGGCATACCGTGCATATTTCCAGAGGGAGTGGTGTAAGGTGTATGCAAATCTCCATGTGCATCGATCCATATAACACCTAGTCGCTTCTCAGGATAAACAGACTTAATAGCAGCTATCGTACCTCCAGCCGAACCGTGATCGGCAGCCAAAACCAATGGAAAACCATCTGATCTTAATACTCCTCCTACTTCTTCCACAACGGATTCAAAAACTCGAACAAGTCCTTTGATTCGTTTCGCTGTCGGAAACTTCACTTCTGCATCAAGCATTTCATTCATATCCTTTACATGACGTTTCGGATAATTACAAAAGAAAGTATTCTCACTTGCCCTGGCAGCAGTCATAATAGCCTCCGGCCCGAGGGATGCACCTCTAGTTCCTGCAGTGATCTCTGACTTATTAATTACAAGAGATATTTTACGATTCATACATTGATAATTGGAGTACAAAAATAACAATATTACAACGCTGCGCTTCGAATAAACACGACTATGTTACTAAGTAGAATTAAACAAACAGTAACATGCTCGAATATTCCCGTTATTTGTAAAAAGTCAACATATGCCAAGGTATTTTTTACTCGCAGTCTTATTACTTTCTTCAACAGTTGGATTGACGCAAAAATTCAAAGGATTTTCGGGTCTATTAGAATACAAGGTCACTGCTGAAGACACCTCTTTAGCGAGTTTGTACCCTGAAACCCGTATGGTGATTTACACGAACGACACGATCGTTCGCATGGAAAACCAAACATCCAGTCTTGGAAGACAAGTAACAATTCGGCATACTGAAAAGCAGAAAGCATATCAGCTCTTGGAAACGGAATTCGGAAAATTCGCAATTAAAGCTGACTTAACGGATAAATCAGACAGCATACCAGCTTCTGATCGTTACACATTCGATAAAAAATGTAAGCGCAAAAAGATGCTTGGGCAAAAGACCGTCATTTACGAAGTAAACCAGGAAGCATACAAAGCACCTAAAAACTTTCTTTTCTACAAAAACTACAGTAACAAGTACCTGAACACCTTTGAAGAAGTGCCCTATTTACCGGTTGTGTACTACGTTACAACATATGACGTAATCTTAAAATACGAGCTGGTTAGAATGTCCGAATACACTCCTGACAGAGACCTATTTGGTATCCCTTCAGATTACGAGCGCGTGACATTCGACGAATTCCTTGATAAATACCTGGAGTTCAAGGGACAAAATAACAATCAAGAATAGGTCGCTATACTAACACAGGCTTGTGTATAGTTAATTGAGACAGTCTTAAATCCAGAGGCTTCATGTACTTATTTTCGTAAGATACGATTACGGAAATGGTTGAAGAGAACGAGTATATAGAAAAAGGAGAGGATTCTGAAGAGAAAGCAACGACAAATAAGGCGACTAAAAAAAGTTCGTCAAAGAAGTCGAAGCCAAAGAAGAAGTCCAAAACGATCAAAATCCCTTTCATCGAGAAGATGAAGGAAAAGCTAGCTGATAAAAAAGTGAGAACCACTATCGGAGTTGCCTTAGTGCTTCTTTCGGTGTATATGTTACTTGCGAATTTCTCTTACCTCCTTACCTGGACCGCTGATCAGGATCGAGTAATGGGTAAGGGCCTATTTGAGTTTCTATTTGATGGGAACGAAGAACCGGTAGAAAACTGGCTTGGAAAATTCGGTGCATGGATGTCACACCTGATGATGTACCGATGGTTTGGTGTTGCTTCTTTTTCTATTTGTTTGATCCTTTTCGT
>JBMSGX010000041.1:0-13352 GCA_049416285.1 Crocinitomicaceae bacterium
GACTTTACTTCAACTGTAAAGACAGACCGCCTTCATTTAGAACGATTTCATGTCCGTCGTTCTAAAACCTGTAACCAAAAGATAACTGCCGCGTTAAAGAAGTGAATTGAAAGAATTATGACAACTAAATATATGAATATGCGTTTCATAAAAATGTTTACCCTACTGGTAGTAGGAGCATTACTTACGGTTTCTTGCCGTCGTGAATCCTCAAACTCTACGGGATGGGAATACAACAATCCGAGAACTGGTGGATTCCAGAAAGTACCATTTGTTGATCAGGAAACTGGTCCAGGACTTCTACTTATTGAAGGTGGTACATTTACAATGGGAAGAACTGAACAAGATGTAATGTTCGATTGGAACAACCGTGCTAGAAGAGTAACGGTTTCTTCATTCTACCTGGATCAAACTGAGGTTACAAACTTCGACTGGTGTGAGTATCTATACTGGATCGGAAGAGCATACAATGAAACTTACCCTATGGTATACAAAAATGCACTTCCTGATACATTAGTATGGAGATCTAAGCTAGGATTCAACGAGAAATATGTTGATTACTACCTACGTCACCCTGCTTATAGAGACTATCCAGTGGTTGGAGTATCTTGGTTACAGTGTAATGACTACTGTAAATGGAGAACTGACCGTGTTAATGAATATATTCTTATTCGTGAGGGAATTATGGAGTTCAACGTAGATCAGCGTGATGAGAACACATTCAACACGGACTCATACTACGCAGGACAGTATACAGAAGGACTAGTTAAAGGAACTCACCAAATGACAGATCTTGACCCGTCACATATGGATGGTAAGAGACTTGGTAAACGTGTAGTTCGTATGGAAGACGGAATCCTTCTACCTCGTTACCGCCTACCAACAGAGGCTGAGTGGGAATTTGCTGCTCTTGGTTTAATTGGTAACCTAACAGGTGGTACCGAAAATATTGACGAAAGAAGAATATATCCTTGGGATGGACACTGGGTTCGTCAAGACAATCAAGAATTTACTGGGCAGATCCGTGCTAACTTTGTAAGAGGTCGTGGTGACTACATGGGGGTTGCAGGTCGTCTGAATGATGGTGGAGACATCACTACTCCAGTTGAATCTTACTGGCCAAATGACTACGGTCTTTACCACATGGCAGGTAACGTTTCTGAGTGGGTACTTGATACTTATCGTCCCCTATCGTCTGAAGACTTTGATGAGTTTAGACCATTTAGAGGAAACGTATTCAAGACGAAACTTCTTAATAACGAAGGTGCAATTGACTTGAAAAATGCTCAGATCATGTACGACGTACATGGTATGAAAGAGTACTTGAATGAGTTCGAGCGTGTAAGATACCAGCGTATCTCTGCTCAGGAGCACGACCCTAATGATACTATTATTCCTGAAGGTCTTGCAATGAACGTTCAAGCAAGAAACCCTTCTATTTCAGGGTATTCACCAGATCCTTTTTATGTTTCTCATGGAAAAGTGAAAGATTCAATTGAACTTGAATTGATCAGAGCGATCAACGCAGTTGTTGATGAGGCGGTTGACTTGAAGAATGAAAAGCACGACTTAGAAGCTTCTGCTCGTATTCAGGATAACCTATTCGACGGTATTTTCGCTGATGAGATCAGAACAGGTCCTGATGGAGAAGAGTATGCATTCGAGATCATATCCATGCTAAGAGAAGGATTTAACGATTACATTCTTGACACTCCAGGTAAATTAAGATGGAGAGAAGTTACTGAGGAAGAGAACATCGGTCGTCTTAACTACCGTAAGTCTGACTATGTAAGCTATCTAGACGGTGATATTGAAAGCTCAATTTACTACGATCAAGAAGATAAGCGTAACGAGATCAACCAATACCAAAGAGATCCGAAGCTTGTTATGTATCAAAGTGAAAACGAGAAGTTTGGTCCTGACGGAACACTATTGAAAGACGGTAAAAGAGCAACATGGCCTTCTACTCTAGTTTCGGATAAATCGAAAGTATACAAAGGAGGTTCTTGGAAAGACCGTGCATACTGGCTATCTGCTGGAAACAGAAGATATCTTGATGAAGATAAGTCTACGGACGCTATTGGATTCAGATGTGCAATGGATCGTGTAGGATCACCTACTGGATTCAATTACGGAAGAAAGAAAAGGAAATAGTTGAAAACTATCAATAATGAAAAGCCTGTCGAATGACAGGCTTTTTTATTTTTATACCTATGATACCAAATAAGTTCCTCCCCTATTATAAGTCAACTGGACTTTGCACTGACAGTAGACGTGTAGAAAAAGACAATCTGTTCATTTGTATAAATGGTGAGAATTTTGACGCTAATAAATTTGCGCAAAGCGCACTGGATGCCGGAGCCTCTCATGTGATAGTGGACAATCCAGAATATTTTAATGCTCAGGAAGAAATGACTTTAGTCGAGAACTCAGTAGATTACCTACAAGAGCTTGCGAACTTCCACCGTAAACAATTCGATATCCCAGTAATTGGAATTACCGGAAGTAATGGTAAAACCACATCAAAAGAATTGATCAACGCTGTTCTTTCAAAGAAATTCAATGTACTTGCGACCGAAGGGAATTTAAATAATCATTTGGGTGTTCCTTTCACATTACTTCGTATGAATGATCAGCATGACCTGGCTATAATAGAAATGGGCGCAAATAAATTTGGTGACATTAAGGAGCTAAGCGAGATTGCTGAACCAAATTATGGAATAATTACAAATATTGGCAAGGCTCACTTAGAGGGATTTTTGAATTTCGAAGGAGTGCTTAAAACGAAAACAGAGCTTTATCGCTTTGTCGAATCAATAAAAGGTAAGCTTTTTGTTAATGCTGAAGATCCAGTTTTGATTCAAAATGCACCAAAAACTGTAGAGCTGATCAAATTCGGGAACGATTCAGGAAATATAGAGGGTGAATTAGTGAAGCTCACGCCTTTCATCGAAATGAAATGGTCATTTGCGGACTACTCCTCACCTGTTTTAAAAACGAACCTGGTGGGAAAATACAACTTCACCAATTACCTCGCAGCCATTACTATTGGGACCCATTTTGGAGTACCCGCAGAATTGATCAACGAAGCAATTTCTGAATATACACCTACCAATAACCGGTCTCAAGTAAACGAAACTGGAAGAAATACGCTGATCATGGATTGCTACAATGCGAATCCCACAAGTATGAAAAGTGCCCTAGAAAGTTTCGCAGAAATCGATCACTCGGACAAACTTGCTATTCTTGGTGATATGAAGGAGCTTGGAGCGGAAAGTATTAAGGAGCACCAGGCTATTATCAACCAATTAAACGACTATAACCTACCCTACATTGTAGTTGGGACAGAGTTTAATCAACTAGAGACGTTAAACGGGCTTGGTAAATTTATAGATACTGAAGAGCTAAATAAATACCTTGAAGAAAATCCAGTCACAAAAAAACTGATCCTTTTAAAGGGCTCCCGGGGAATTGGACTAGAAAAGGCATCACACCTCCTATAGAAATCAAAAAAGGGAGCACAAATGCTCCCTTTTTCTATATTTTAGGTACTAATTAGTCTTTTAGTACATTTCTTGAAATTACGATCTTTTGAACTTCAGAAGTTCCTTCATAGATCTGTGTGATCTTCGCATCACGCATCAAACGCTCAACGTGGTACTCTTTCACGAAACCGTATCCTCCATGGATCTGTACAGCCTCCACTGTTTGCTCCATTGCTACCTTAGAAGCGTAAAGCTTAGCCATAGCACTTGATTGGTCATAGTTTCTACCCATATCCTTATCCAGAGCTGCCTTGTACACCAACAATCTAGCAGCTTCTGTTTCAGTTGCCATGTCAGCCAATTTAAAAGCAATTGCCTGGTGCTTGTATATTTCCTTCCCAAATGCCTTACGCTCTTTAGAGTATGCTGTTGAAAGCTCAAGAGCTCCCGCTGCAATTCCCAATGCCTGAGCAGCAATACCAATTCTACCCCCAGAAAGAACCTTCATCGCGAATTTGAACCCAAATCCGTCCTCACCAATTCTATTCTCTTTAGGAACCTTCACGTCATTAAAAAGTAATGTGTGTGTATCACTTCCACGGATACCCATCTTATCTTCCTTCTCTCCTACGATAAATCCTTCCATCCCTCTCTCAATGATGAATGCATTGATCCCTCTGTGACCAGCCTCAACATTGGTTTGAGCAATAACAAGATAAGTTGATGCAGACGATCCGTTAGTGATCCAGTTTTTTGTTCCGTTCAATAGGTAATGATCACCCATATCGATAGCTGTTGTTCTCTGAGATGTTGCGTCAGATCCAGCCTCTGGCTCAGAAAGACAGAAAGCACCGATCTTCTCTCCCTTTGCCAAAGGAACAAGGTACTTTTGCTTTTGTTCTTCCGTTCCGTATTTCTCCAGACCCCAGCACACCAATGAGTTGTTAACTGACATACATACAGATGTAGAAGCGTCTATTTTTGAGATCTCTTCCATCGCAAGCACATAAGAGAGGGTATCCATTCCTGATCCTCCGTATTTCGGATCCACCATCATACCCATAAAACCAAGTTCTCCGAGTTGCTTGATCTGTTCTGCAGGGAATTGTTGTGCATTGTCGCGCTCAATAACGCCTGGCTTCAATACATTTTGAGCAAAATCACGAGCAGCTTCTTTAACCGCTAAATGCTCTTCTGTAAGTTCAAATATCATAGTATAACGAGTTTATTTTGTTCTTGTAAGAATTACAAATTTAATGGTTTAATTTTATTTATACTTTTAGTAAATGACTTCATTTTTAACTCTTGGTTTAATGTCTGGAACATCAATGGATGGACTAGATATCGCACTTGTAAGATTTGACGAGAAAAACGGAAAGTGGAGTTACGACCTACAACACTGTAAAACATACAGTTACCCTAATAATTGGCTTGACAAACTGGCAAACTCAAAGCAATTGTCCGGACTCGAACTAATGATGGCAGACAAGGACTTAGGTGTTTATTTTGGCGAACGGGTAATTGAATTTTTAAGAGAGTTTCGACTAGATAAGAACAAAATCGATTTCATTGCTTCTCACGGTCACACCATTTTTCATCAACCAGATAGAAGACTTACAACTCAGATAGGCTGTGGACAAAGTATCGCATATACTTCAGGAATCCCCGTGATTAACGACTTTAGAACTAAAAACGTCCTCGCCGGAGGGCAAGGCGCTCCATTAGTACCCATTGGGGATTTATTACTTTTCCCCGAATATGACGCCTGCCTGAATATTGGTGGATTTTCAAATATTTCGATTAAAACCGGTGGAGATATAATCGCATACGATGTTTGCCCCGGAAATCTTCCCTTAAATATTTTTGCTCAGCGAATGGGCAAAGAATATGATCATGGCGGAAATCTTGCCAGCCATGGCACCGTTGATGATAAGTTATTGAAGGAATTGAATTCACTTTCATTTTACAGGAAGGACCATCCCAAATCTCTTGGGACAGAATGGTTAGATGAGGAATTTATGCCCAATATGAGCAACTCGATTGGAGATCAGGATGCCCTTCGAACAATATCAGAACACATTTCTCAGCAGCTTGCAGAGACCTTTAACAGGTACAACGTTCAAAATGTATTAATTACAGGAGGTGGTGCTAAAAACAACTTTCTGATTGAGCTACTGCGTTCAAAAACATCCGCGCAGATAACTGTTCCGGAAGAAAATATTATTGATTTCAAGGAAGCACTTATCTTCGGATTTCTCGGCGCTTTGTATTCGTTGAAAATACCGAACTCACTTGCTTCCGTAACAGGTTCGCATGAGGATATCATCGGTGGTGTCCTTCATACACCCTGATTTCAACAAGGAAAGTGTTGGTAACTCTATCAACCTAGCCAAATTTCATCGGTCTTCAAATCATAACTTTGTTAACTTTGCGGGGTTACTGTGAATACTTATGAAAGATTTATTAGAGAAATTTGAGAACAAGCAACCTGAGATCGTCTTTGAATGGAAAGATGCTGAGACAGAAGCTGAAGGCTGGGTTGTGATAAATTCATTAAGAGGCGGTGCTGCCGGTGGCGGTACTCGTATGCGTAAAGGATTGGACAAAAGAGAAGTTGAGTCCCTGGCAAAAACAATGGAAGTTAAATTTACCGTGGCAGGACCTCCTATCGGCGGTGCGAAATCGGGTATTAACTTCGATCCAAATGATCCTAGAAAAAAAGGCGTGTTGCAACGTTGGTATGCTGCAGTGACTCCTCTGCTAAAACATTACTACGGTACTGGTGGAGACTTAAATGTCGACGAGATACATGAGGTTATTCCAATCACGGAAGACTGTGGAGTCTGGCACCCGCAAGAAGGTGTTTTCAACGGACACTTTCAACCGAAGGAAGCGCAAAAGATCAATAGAATAGGACAGCTTCGTCAAGGTGTTTTGAAAGTGATTGAATCGGAAGATTATTCACCAAATGTGAGCAAAAAATATGTTGTTGCTGACATGATCACTGGATACGGTGTTGCCGAATCGGTTAAACACTTTTATAAAATATTCAAGAACCAAGATGTAGCTGGAAAGCGCGTCATCGTTCAAGGATGGGGTAATGTTGGCTCTGCCGGCGCCTATTATCTTGCACAACAAGGAGCTGTGATCGTAGGTATTATTGACCGCGTAGGAGGATTGATCAAAGAAGACGGATTCTCCTTAGAGGAAATTCGTGAATTGTTCCTTACGAAAAACGGAAACGCACTTAACGCACCAAATATGCTGAGCTTCGATGAAGTGAATGCTAAGATTTGGGATATAAATGCGGAAGTATTTATTCCATGTGCGGCGTCTAGACTTATCACAGAAGATCAACTGGATAGAATGATCGCCTCCGGAATGGAAGTGATCTCTGCAGGGGCAAATGTTCCTTTCGCTGATCCTCAGATCTTCTTCGGACCTATTGCGGATAAGGCTGATAATCAAATAAGTGTGATCCCTGACTTTATCTCGAACTGCGGAATGGCTCGGGTTTTCGCTTATTTAATGAGTAATGACCTGGATGAACTAACGGACGAAGGCATCTTCTTTGATACCAGCTCGATAATTGAGAAAGCGTTACATACAACACATGCAAAAAGCAGTTCGACTACAGGAATTGCAAAAACATCATTTGAAATAGCACTAAATCATCTAGTATAAACCTCAACTATTAATTTAAACTATGGAAACTTTTATCGTTGGTGTCTTTATTCTTGGTTATCTGGCAATAACCCTTGAGCACAGCTTAAAAATTGACAAACTGATACCAGCCCTTATCATGATGGCTTTTGCCTGGGCAGGAATCGCTTTTGGACTGGATAACTTTGATACTTGGTTTGACAGTCACCACGCTACATTAGTAGATGGATTTGGAGCGTTATCACACGAGTCTAAAGCTGGATGGATGGAAGGAACTCTTCTTCACCACTTTGGTAAAACATGTGAGATCCTGATCTTCCTTGTAGGAGCGATGACGATCGTAGAGATCACCGACCATTTCAATGGATTCCAAGCAATTAAGCGCGTTATCAAGACAAACAGTAAAGGAACACTTCTTTGGATTGTTTGTATTCTAGGATTCGTTCTTTCGGCAATCATAGATAACCTTACTGCAACGATCGTTTTGATCACTATCCTAAGAAAGATCGTTAAAGACAGTAATCTAAGAATTTGGTATGCAGGTATGATCATTGTAGCGGCTAATGCAGGTGGTGCATGGTCTCCAATTGGTGATGTTACAACAACGATGCTTTGGATGGGAGATAAGGTTTCTGCCACTCAACTTATCCAGAAGCTATTGATCCCTTCATTGGTTTGTATGGTCATTCCAACAATTTTAGCAATGTTCTTACCCATATTTAAAGGGAAAATAGAGCAAGATGATGAAGACGAAAAAATCAGTCAGCACGGTACCAAAATGCTATTCATTGGATTAGGAATGATCGTTTTCGTTCCGGTATTCAAAACTGTGACGCACCTTCCTCCATATGTTGGAATGATGCTCTCTCTTGGAATTGTATCATTGATCGCTGAATTTTTAAGTAACAGAGACTTCAGTATTACAAAAGTAGATGACCACAGCCATGTTCACGGACCAACATTTACAGCATTGACAAAGATCGAGATGCCTTCTATCTTATTTTTCTTAGGTATCTTAATGACGGTTGCTGCCCTTGAATCATTAGGGTTGATCTATATGTTCGGTAACTCAGTTGTAGAATCGGGAATGGATATTAATGTCTTCGTAACGTTACTTGGAGCAGGTTCTGCCGTAATAGATAATGTACCTCTAGTTGCAGCATCGATGGGAATGTTCCAGGAGACAATGGATGCGCCAATTTGGCACTTCATTGCATACGCTGCTGGTACTGGAGGAAGTATGTTGATCATCGGTTCTGCAGCAGGAGTTGTTGCAATGGGAATGGAAAAGATCAGCTTCTTTTGGTATTTGAAGAATATAACGTGGCTAGCCCTAATCGGCTACCTCGCAGGAGTTGGAACATTTCTTGTATTTCAGTAATCAAATAATTTAACCTAAAAGGATAAAATCATGAGTCTATCATTTTTATTACAGATCCAAACACAAGCGGAAGAAGCCATCACCGATGGAGTTGTAGATAAGCCGTTATGGGATATCGTTAAAGAATCGAGCCAAGGATTCGGATTGATCATTAACGTACTGCTTGCTTTGATGCTGGGTTACGCCATTTTCGTTTTTGTAGAGCGATTCCTTGCACTTCGAAAAGCAACGAAAGAAGAAGCGGGACTTCTATCTAAGATTAAAGATTACATCATGGATGGGAAAATAGACTCCGCAAAAGATTTCTGCGCTCGTTCTAACTCTCCTTCTGCAAGAATGATTGAGAAAGGACTTTCGCGTCTAGGTAGACCAATTGAAACTATTTCAGCATCTATCGAGAATACGGGTAAACTAGAAGTGTTGAGACTGGAGCAGCGATTAAGCTTCCTGGCAACTGCAGCAGGTGCTGCACCGATGATCGGATTCCTGGGTACAACTGTAGGTATGGTTGTTGTTTTTATCGACCTGGGAAATGCGACTTCACTTGAATTAAGCATTATCGCACCTGGAATCATGACGGCAATGATCACTACTGTAGGAGGACTAATTGTAGGTATTATCTCATACATCGGATATAACTTCTTAGTAGCAAAAATTGGACGTGTAGTTTATCAAATGGAGAATGATGCATTGGAATTCATGGATCTTCTTCATCAACCAGGAAAATAAGACAACATGGGATTTGGAACGAACAATAAAATCAAGGTAGAGGGTGGAATGGCTTCCATGACTGACCTTGTATTTCTATTGCTCATATTCTTCATCATCATGAGTTTATTGAGTAATAATCAAACTCCGATTGACCTACCGGAGACCTCAGAGGACATTCATCCTGTGCAGGACCCTGTAACTCCAACTGTTGTAATTACAGAAGATAACCGTTATGTAGTTATGAAAGGTGGAGATATGATTGGAGGATCTATGGATCAGCCACTTGAATTTGAGGACATCAAGGAGATCGCTGCAAATGCAGTGAATGAATCTGGTGAAATGAAACTCAAAATAGCTGGACACCGTAAAGCAAGTTATGAAGCGGTATTTCAGGTACTGGCACTTTCACAAGCAAATAGCTGGGACCCTGTACTCGCTTACGACAAATAATTAAGACATGGCAACAATTCCAATAGTTAATACCATTGATAAACGCAAAGGCATCATTGTCTCTGTGATCACAATGCTATTGCTGTTGATCGCCATGTTCCTTATAAAATTTGAGATTGCCGATCCACCGCCACAAGATATCGTGGTTACCGCATCGACAATTATCCCTAAAGAGCTGAAGCTTGACAATCTAAAAGTTGAAGGTGGCGGTAGTAAAGGAGCTGCTTCGGATAATCCTATTGATGATCCGAAACCTCAAACTGAGAAAGTGATCACGAAAAAAGAAAATCCTGACACGAAAGAAGTAACTGGCGAATCGAATAATACAAACTCCCCTACTTCAAGCAATGAGGCTTCAACAACTCAACAGTCTAACAATCCATTTGGAGGAGGTTCATCGGACTCCGGCAACGGATCAGGCAATAATGGTCCATTCGGTACATCAACGGGCCCAGGGTCAGGAACAGGCGACGGCAACGGTGGTGGTGGTAATGTTAAACGTACACTCGTAAAGATCCCCTCAGTTGACGACCTGCGCTCTAACGTGGATATAACGATCACACTCAAGATTACGATCGACCCCGAGGGAAATGTGCTGTATGCGCAAAACGTAAAGGGTTCTACGACAACAACGAACCAGATCTTGATCAACAAGGTTATTAATCGTGTTAAGAGCGGAGCTAAATACAACAAGGCTCCCGGAAGCGGACTAATGACCGTATCACTTCCTGTCACGATTCGCGCGATTTAAAGATGCATTCCGATCAGTCATACCAGGACTGTATTGATTGGCTATTCAAGCAATTTCCATCTTATCAGAAAATAGGAGCTAAAGCCTATAAACCAACACTTGATAATACGAAAGAGTTATTACGTATCATTGGCAACCCTGAAAACCAATTGAAGTTTGTTCATGTTGCTGGCAGTAACGGAAAAGGAAGTGTCAGTGCATATGTGGCTTCATTAGCAAAAGAATCGGGATATAAAGTAGGCTTATTTACTTCTCCGCATATTAAAGATTTCAGAGAGCGTATTCGTGTAAACGGTGAAATGATTCCAAAATCAAGTGTTATTCAATACGTGAATCAATTCAAAGGCCTTCAATTGGACTTCTCCCCTAGCTTCTTTGAAATGACATTAGCCATGGCCTTGGATCATTTTGCGAAAGCAGCCTGCGATATTGTTGTTTTAGAAACTGGACTTGGCGGACGACTGGATGCCACAAATGTTGTTCAGTCCGAAATTAGCGCAATAACCACAATCAGTCTTGAGCATCAACAAATACTTGGTGATACCCTGGAAGAAATCGCTAAAGAAAAAGCTGGCATAATCAAAGAAGGAAAACCCGTAGTAATTGGTAATGTACCTGAGAAAGCGAAAAAGGAGATCATTCAAATAGCTGATGAGAAAGGTTCTCCGGTATTAAAATACGAACCGAATGAATGGAACCATATACCATTAGCGACGAAATATCAACGTATTAATCTCAGCACTGCAGATAAGATCGCACGTGTAATGAATAAAGAGGGTTGGAGCTTGGACACTTCAAAGTGGCCTTCAGCAATCGATAACCTCAGAATAAACACTGGATTTTTTGGTCGCTTCGAGATCGTTGGTCAAAATCCATTGGAAGTTTGGGACGTATCTCATAATGCGGAAGGGATAGAAAGCACGCTAAACTCCTTTCAAGAAATGTTTGAGGGTCATTTGAATGTTGTAATCGGATTGAGTGCAGACAAAAACATTGCTGAAATAGTGAAAGTGATTCCCGAAAACAGCAGCATTTTCGCAACAACTTTTGATAGTGAACGAAGCGCTGATTTAGCTCAATTAAAGGCTGAATTCGAAACAAAAGCGTTTCGCCAAATAGCGTATTTCATTGATCCTCAGGAAGCTTTGAATGCCTCGAAAAATCAATCATCTGAGGGGGACGGTATAATTGTTTTTGGCAGCTTTTTTCTTTTCGAAAAATTGTTCTAATATTTTTTGAAAAAGTTTGCAGATAATAAAATCAAGTGTATATTTGCACACCCAATCGGAACGACGATGGGTTAATTGAAAAAGGGAGCTTAGCTCAGTTGGTTTAGAGCACCTGCCTTACAAGCAGGGGGTCACTGGTTCGAATCCAGTAGTTCCCACGAAATAAAGCTCAACGCGTTGCGTTGGGCTTTTTTGTTTTATATTGCCTGTATTAAAACAACTTTCAATGTTCAAATTCAGTATTTTCCCGATCCTATCTTTCCTTGTTTTATTCCTCAGTAGCTGCGGGCTTCAAGATAAAGATGCGCCCTTACGTGAGCGTAATGAAGAGGTAGATGAGTACTTCGTTACAATGGAAGAGGTCGTAGATGAATATTGCAACCTTGTAGAAAAGATGGTTGATAATGCTCAAGAACTTGAAGCGAACAGTGCCAATGGCGAAACAAGCAGCCTTAGCGAGGGTTTAGGCTTTCTAAAAGAAATGGGGTCATCGGTATTTAAGATCGCGACGCTTTCTTCAAAAATGGAACGTTTACAAAAGCAAGAACCGGAATTCCAGAAAGCTCTGAATGAAACTGATTTTGAAGAGTTCAAAGAAATTTACGTGCACATTATAGACAGATTCATTCAGATGGCTAAGAAGCTGGAAAAAATGGATGAAAAGAAAGCAGATATTGCCGCCTAAGCGAAGTGACTGCTAGGGATCTTGAATTCGTAAGTCGTTTTCCCCTCACTTTTCGTGAGCTCATAGGCACCATCCATTTGGTCGGTGAGTGTTTGAATAAGATCTAAACCAAACGTGATCCCTCCCTTCGGCTGTTTCCAGGTTCCATTATCGGAATATGTCATTGTAACGATCTTATCTCCCTTTTGAATATCTAATTCAATTGCACCACTCCCACGATCCATAAAACCATGTTTGATACTGTTTGTTACCAGCTCATTAAAAATGAGAGAAAGAGAGACCAAAACATTTATGTTCATCTTATCCACCTCCGAATGAACCTTTAAATTCATGTGACAATCTGAACAGAAAAGGCTGGAGATCTCACGTGCTAATGACTCCATGTAGGATGCCACGTCAACATTGGCTTTATCCTCATTTTGATACATTTTTTCATGGATCATAGACATTGAACGAATTCTACTCACGGCCTCATTGAAATGATCTTTTACCACTTCGTTTTCAATGTCCGCAGACTGCAGACGTAGCAAACTCGCGATGATCTGAAGATTATTCTTTACGCGATGATGAATTTCCTTCAGTAAAACCTCATTTTCTTCATTTTCAGCCTGATAGCGCCTATTTACTTCCCTGCTGTTACTTACAAGTTTATGTAATATGAAAGCCAAAGCTAATCCAACATAAAATACATTCAGTACAAGCTTAAAGTCCACGACTTCGTGGTTTATCCCTTTATTGGCAATGCTCAATTCCCCCGCGTAAAGAAGAAACAAAAGGACCCCTGCCAGATTAAAGAGAAGAACAAAGGTTCCTACTAAGCTACCGAAAAGAAAGTAAGCGAAAATGGCAACAAGCATACACCACATCGTATCAGAGATGACATGTGAATCATCAACAACCCAGACCACGATCTGAATAATAGCCATACCTGCGATCACACAGATGATTCCGGGAATTACAAATTTTCTGGATTTCCAAAGTATGAAAATTACAGACA
>JBMSGX010000042.1:0-13135 GCA_049416285.1 Crocinitomicaceae bacterium
TGCTTGGAGAGGCAGTTTCATTTTCTAGTTTGATTAAAGAGTATAACAGTTCTAAAACCTTTCTTTATGAAGCTAGAGAAGTTTCCTGGTTATTTTTAAGATTACTTCCTATTTAAGGTTTTGTTGTTTAGCAACTATACTACTTAAATTAACTTACTACTAAAGAATTAAGAGCTGACTTTGTCAGCTCTTTTCTATTTTATATAGTACTGGTCTCGAAGGAGCTGCATCGTTTTTGAACGGAGCCACTTGTAATTCAAGAATGTACTTCCCATCCTCAACTTCATTTTCAACATAGATCATCTCGGTGATCGTTCTTTCGTGATTAGGGTTTTGCGGCACCTCCCAGAATGCATGATGGAATACGAGCTCTCCTCCATCACTTTCTCTATCAACACTTGGAAGATCTATCAATAAATGCTTAATACCCTTATCAATTAAAACTGACGCACCTTCTATATCCAAATAAGCCGGATTAGTATCTGAGTAATTCATATGTCTCTTATCGGAATCGTTGGGAAGTGTTCTCAGGATCAATGCGTCAACATCATCTGAAACAGGCGATAATTGATCAGCGGTAACCACTCTATCCACTGAACCATCCATCCTATTGGTTAACTCCTTCGGTGTAAGCGTCAAAACTTGTGCCTCACAAAAGTATTCCTTAATACGGTCATTGACAGAGTAAACCTCTTCCGTAATATGCCCGAGACATTCGGTATGCGTTCCATGTCCGTGCGGATTGAAAAAGATGTCTCTGAAGTTAACAGATCCTCCTTCCGCTACCGAACCCGTGTAATGCTCAGTTCTAACAGGTTCAAAGGTTGGTGGATCGACATACCAGGCTCGAGGGTTACCCTCATCGTTACTTAACTCTATAGAGAGGTCTAATGGCTTGCTTGTGTCGATATACCTGTGTTCGTCTAAGAATAACTTCATGACCTAAATTTAACCAATAAGCGTAACGCAAATGAAAAAAAAATTCTATTTTATCTACCATGGTATTTATTTTTACCTATATTTGCTTAAAATTTGAAATAAAGATGAAAACAAAAAGCTTACTATTAATGGCTGCTACTGCACTTTTCGCTGTAGCATGTGGTTCCGGAGAGGAAACTACTGACACTGCTGACGCAACTGTAGAACCAGTTGTTTACAACCTTGATTCTGAAGCATCAAGTCTTTGGTGGAAAGGTGAAGAGAACGAAATGCACTACCACACAGGAAACGTGCAAATTACCGAAGGATCTTTAACGATGGTTGGAGACTCAGTTACTGAAGGTAAATTCACAATAGATCTTACAAAAATGACTGTTGCTGATTCTATGCCTCAGGAGAAGATCGATTACTTGATCACTCACCTTCAAGATTCTGCTTTCTTCCTGACATCACAATATCCAACTGCAACTGTTACAGTGAACGGATATGCTGATGGAAAAATGAATACGACGATCAACGTACTTGGAACAGATCTTACGAATGATATTCCACTTACAATGAGCGCAACTGAAGAGGGAGCAACTTTCAGCGGTAAGTTCAGCATCGATTTTGCAGATACTAAAATGCCTTACATTACAGAGGTGAATCCTGAAACGGGAGCACCAGGAGCTAAATCAGAGTTCCAATTCGACCTTAACCTTGTTTTGAAGAAATAATTTAAGGTTTATTTACGGCAACGGGGAGGTCACATTGGCCTCCCTTTTTTATTTTTAGCCTATGGCAATTAAAAACATAGTGCTCGATTTCGGAGGAGTACTTATTGATATTGATTATCATGCGACTATCGACGCATTCAAGGAGCTTGGAATTGAGAATTTTGAGGCACTTTACTCTCAAGCACAACAGCAAGACCTCTTCAATAAATTCGAAACGGGTAAAATCAGCTCGCAGTACTTTATCAATCAGCTACTCGATAAAATTGGAAGGGGCATTTCACCGAACCAAGTGGTTAAGGCCTGGAACGCAATGCTCGGCGATATTCACCGGGAAAACATTAAGGCAGTCGAGAGAATCAAAGCGAATGGATATAATGTTTACTTACTGAGCAACACAAATGACATCCATATTCAGGTTGCGTTCGAGAGATGGAAAAAGCTTCCGGTTATTGAAGCCTATGACCTATTTGATCATGTCTTCTTATCTCAGGAAGTTGGACTGCGCAAACCAGATGAGGAGATCTTTCAGTTGGTTCTAAATGAACTATCTGCCAACCCGCAAGAAGTGCTATTTGTAGACGACTCCATTCAGCATATAGAAACCGCAAATAGAATGGGTATTCACACACACCTCCTAGAGGACATCAATTCATTATCCAACTTTCTCTTGACAAAGTTCGACTAGTAGCCCTGCTGTTGATTTTGGATGCAAAAATGCAATGCGCTTGTTATCCGCTCCATCCTTGGGAGTTTCATGGATCAATTGGAATCCTTCTTCTTTCAATCTTTCTAATTCCATCTCTATATTATCCACTTCGAAAGCAACGTGGTGGAAACCTTGCCGATTCTTTTCTAAGAACTTAGCGATCGCTGACCTTTCATCTGTTGCTTCGAGAAGCTCGATCTTTGATTCCCCAACTTGAATAAATACGGTCTTTACAAATTCCGATTCTACGATCTCTTCTTTGTAGCTTTTTCCGAAAAGTGCCTCATAAGGTTTAAGTGCCTCTTCCAGATTATTTACTGCGATTCCCAAATGCTCTATTCTTTTTATCATATCTGTTAAATAAAAAGCCCCGTTCAACAGAACAGGGCTTTGATATAAATGCTTTTATGATTAATTCTTGATGAACTTCTCGTTCGCGTTGTCAAAACTGATGTAGTAAACTCCTTTCAAAAGGTTTGAACAGTTAACTGTTTCTCCAGTACCTTTCTTTACAATGTTTCCGTACGCATCGTGGATCTCGTACTTCGTTTCGTAAGGCTTACCATTAGCCATGAACTTAATCTCGTCTTTTACTTTTGCAGGAGTTTTTGTTACCACCGGTGTATTTGAAACGAACTTCACTTCCTTTGATGCTCTCTTCGTTCCTGAGTGGTCGATCTGTACAACGCGGACAGTGTTTTCTCCTGAATGCGGAGCAAACTTAAACTCATAAGAGTTATTCGTTCCTCCACCTTTACCTTGAACTTCCCCAACAGGTACCCACTTGTTCCATCTGTATTGCTCAACTGTAAATGGAAGCTTCCCTTGTTCACCGGATGTTGTCCATTGTAGGTTGCCATCTTTGGTAACTGTCATAGCTTCAACCGTAAACGTAGAACGTGGAAGTAAAACTTCCGGGTTCATGATCTTCGGCTTACACCCGTCGTGATGTTCGATCACAATAAATACTGGCTCTCCGATCTCAATGTTGAATTGCGAAAAGTCGATCTCGAAGGCGCGCATATTGGTACCACCTGGCATTACATCACCATTGACAGTGACCTTTGTAGCGCAATAACCAAATCCTTCATCATCCATTGGATTCTGCACGTAAAGGTTCTTACCCTGGTACGTACCCTCCACCGATAAAGCCGCAAACACAGAGGTGCTCAGCAATAGGACGGTTAATAAGAATAAAATCTTTTTCATTAATGATTTGAAATAAGGATCTCGCGATCGGCTCGGTTTATTCAATCAAACAACTCACAAATATAATACGTTTTTAGTTTAATTCACTGAGAATAGTGGAATTATTTCCAAGCACCGTCAAATTATCATCTTCAAAGTTCGATTCCCTTTATTTTTAGTATTCTTGTATATAATATATCTGACCAATGATTCGCTTTTTAACCATTGCTACACTTCTATTTTTCATTCATTCGTGTGGATCAGACAATACCCAAAGATTTAAGCACGCCGGGGGGGCGATAAAAGTCGCAATCGACAATGAACCATCAACGTTTTTACCAAGAAGCGCAAGTGATTATTACTCGGCTATAGTGCTGAATCAAATGACCGAAGGACTTGTTGGCATTGACCCTTCAAGCTTAAAGATCGTTCCGAAAATTGCAGAATCATGGAAAGTAAGTGACGACGGTAGGACCTATACTTTCACCTTAAGAACTGACGTTTATTTCCATCCGCATGACCTCTTGCCGGGAAAAGAAGACCGAAAGCTCAAAGCGGAAGATGTAGTTGCATCTTTTGAAGCAGGATGCCGTAAAAATGCACAAGGAAGCGGGTTTCCACTCTACTCATATGTTTTTGAGGATAATGTGATCGGAGCCCAGGCCTTCTTTGAAGGTAAGGCAGAATCCATTGAAGGGTTAGAAGCAAAGGGGAATACAATTACACTTAAACTTGTTCAAGAGGATTATAATTTCTTGTACAAACTGGCCAATGTCAGCGCGAACATTGTTCCAAAGAAACTAATCGATGCAAAAGAGGATATGGCTGTTGTAGGAACAGGGCCTTTTGTATATCATGAATATATTCAGGGAGATGTTACAAAGCTCGTGATGCTCAGAAACGATGATTACTACCTGAAGGATAATGAGGGAAATGCTCTACCTTATCTGGACAGTCTCGTTTTCATTTTCCAGCATATGAAGTATGAGCAATTGGACATGTTTGAATCCAAGCAGACAGATCTGATTATCGGACTACCTACTAGTCGAATCACAGCAATGCTGGAAGGACGCATGCAGGATTTCAATTCAAAGCCTCCTGTGTTCGAATTAGCGAACAACCCATTATTGGAAACGCACTTCTATTTTTTTAACATGAATGATCCTCGTTTCCAGGATCCAAAAGTTAGACAGGCTTTCAACTATGCTTTCAACAAGCAAACCATTGGACGAGAAATCTTGAGAAATCAATATTACGACTTAGGAGACAGCACAGGGATCACTCCTCCGATTGGAAAGGTTTTGAAGGGCTATGACTTTGAGCTTGTGAAAAAGTCAGGTTATTCATACGATCCTGAAAAAGCACGCAAACTGCTTGCCGAAGCTGGGTACCCAAATGGTGAAGGCTTTGGATCTGTAAACCTTCGTTACAATATCGATGATGTGCACTCAGCCATAGCCGATGAATTTGCACAGCAGATATCTATGGTCTTAGGCATTAATGTCAACATAGATGGCTCTACATTCAATCAGTTGATCGAAGATGAAGAGTTAGGTCACGGAGATATTTTCAGACTGGCTTGGAGTGCAGATTATCCAAGTCCTGAATCATTCCTCATGAACTTCTATGGGAAATTTGTTCCTGAAAATATTGAAGAAAGGTCTACAATCAACAAGTCTCGTTATCAAAATGAAAAGTTCGATAAATTGTACGAAGACGCCCGTCATGCACACAAGCTTTCAGAGCAAATGGAACTGTTCTCAAAAGCGGAGGCTGAACTGATGAAAGATCCACCAATCATTCCATTGTGGTACGCTGGGGACATTCAAATCATGTATTCAAATGTTCGCAATTTCCACTTCAACGCAATGAATTTACTGGACTTCACCAAGGTCTACAAAAAGGATTGGACGGCCGACGAATACCAAAAAGCTCATAGCTCTCCTAAATAAAATCTTGAGGTTATTTGTGAATTTCGCAACTTAATAGCTTTTGATTTGTGTGATTCAAGAACGCCTACTTGCGAATTACTATTAAGTTTGTGACACTTAACTACTGAAATAATATATATGAAATCACTACTTCTATTATTTTGCTTATTCCTGGGAACCGCATTTGGTCAACAGCCAACACAGAATGTACGCGGTAAAGTATTCGACAGTGAATCACAATTCCCATTGTACCGTGTAAAGGTGGAAATCTTCACCGCTGACACTATTAATAAATACAGAGCGCTTACTAACATCGACGGAGACTTTGAGATCCTAGATGTACCTGTGGGGAAGCACCAACTCGTAGCTACTTATAACCTGTATGATGATAAATCGATCACGATAGAGGTTAACTCGGGTAAAGAGACCGTTTTGAATATTCCAATGATAGAATCATTGGTTGAACAAGAAGAGGTTGTTGTCGTAGGACGTAAGAAAAATGAGGTAATTAACGAATTAGCGTTGTTGTCGGCACAAAAGTTTAGTGTGGCTGAAACAGACCGTTATCCGGGTTCTCGTTCTGATCCAGCACGTATGGCGTCAAATTTTGCCGGAGTCGGAGGTTCTGATGATTCAAGAAACGACATTGTTATTCGTGGTAACTCCCCATTGGGTGTTGTTTGGAAAGTAGAGGGAATTGACATTCCGAACCCTAACCACTTTGCAATTTCTGGAAGTAGCGGTGGGCCAGTTTCTATCTTGAACAACAAGATCCTGGCGAACTCAGACTTCTTTATGAGTGCATTTCCGGCTGAATACGGTAACTCGACTTCGGGAGTTTTTGACCTTAAGCTAAGAAACGGAAATAATAACCAGCACGAATTCACTGGTCAGTTTGGATTCTTAGGAACTGAAGTAATGGCTGAAGGGCCATTATCAAAAGATGGGAAGTCAAGCTACCTTGCTATGGGTCGTTACTCTACACTTAGTTTATTCCAAGCGATCGGGATCCAGTTCGGAACTGACGCTGTACCAGTCTACGGAGATGGAGCATTTAAATTCAACTGGAGACTTAAGAATGGAGGGGCACTTTCATTCTTCGGAATCGGTGGTGCCAGTAAGATCGAGATCATGGTTTCTGAACAAACTGAGTACAGTGAAGATCTTTACGGTGAAACAGACCGCGACCAATACTTCAGAACGTCGATGTTCGTAACTGGGCTGAATTACAAGAAACCATTGAATCAAAAGACATTCGTTAATTCATCACTTGCCTTTTCACAAGAGATCCAGCGTTCAAATCACGACTACTTGATCCGTTCATTGGATGCAGACAATATGATCAGCGTAGATACGATGTATCCAATGATGGGGTATGATTACAGAATCCCGAAAGCTTCAGGGTTCTTTAGCATCAACCACAAGATCGATCCACAACACCTGATCAAGGCAGGTATCAATGTAGACGGTTACATGTTCAATATGATCGACTCTGTATTACCAAACCTATTGGTTCCTGATGTATGGGAGCAACGTTGGAATTATCAGGGTACTGCAATGCTTGTTCAACCATTCGTTCAGTGGAAATGGCGTTCAGATAACATGGCTTTCACTGCTGGATTGCACAGTCAATACTTCAGCCAGGGTAATGCAATCAGTGTGATTGAACCTAGACTTGGATGGAAGCTGACGATTGATGAGACATCTTCATTATCAGCAGGTGCTGGTATGCACAGCCAGGCACAACCCATGTACACGTACTTCTTCCACGAAACTGACGCGAACGGAAATAAAGTTTACACCAATGATGATATGGACTTCTCAAGAAGTGTTCATACGGGACTTGGATACGAAAAAGCCTTCAAAGGAAGCCTCAACATGAAGGCCGAGGCATACTATCAGTATTTGTATGACATTCCTGTAACCGTCGCGCCTTCTGCCTTCTCAATGATCAACATGGGAAGCGGATTCTCAAGAATCTTCCCTGACGATCTTCAAAACACAGGTACTGGATACAACTACGGATTAGAATTTACACTTCAAAAATACTTCGACAAGTCATTCTTCTTCTTATTATCAGCGACAGTGTTTGATTCTAAGTATACAGGTAGCGACGGTGTACTAAGAAATACTTCTTACAACGGAACATACATCGCTAACTTCCTTGCAGGTAAAGAATTCAAACTATCACAGAAGCAAAGCATTTCACTAGGATTTAAATCTACATTTGCCGGAGGTAAGCGTTACGGACGTGTTGACATCGCAGCATCTCAGCAACAGCAAGAGTTGATATGGCTGGATGATGATTTCAACGATCTACAATTCAGAGATTACTACCGTATCGACGCGAAGATCAACTGGAAATACAATGCTACTTCTGTAACACACGAGATAGGATTAGACCTTGTAAATGTATTGAACACGCAAAACCTATTAAGTCTTACTTACGCTCCGAATCTGGCTGACCCAACAGTAGAACCGATTGCAGAGCAATATCAGTTAGGATTCTTACCGATCTTCTATTACAAGATCGACTTCCGATTGGGAGGAGGAAAGAAATAAGATCTAAGGGGCTTCGGCCCCTTTCTTTTTTACCACACAGGGCAGCCGTCACAGGCGTTTATCGGACGGATATAAATGAGGTAACCTATCGACAGGTCAAAGGACCCGACGCCATAAAAGTGATTCATAGATGCACCCGACGTTTCCGTATGTCTCGCCTGAACATTCATTTGCTTATGGAAGCCTCCGTGCACGTTCGTTTGAAGGAACAAGTGTCTAAAGAATTCAAATCTTAAACCGGCGGTCAGCATTGCTCCGAATCCTGAAAAAGAAACTGTCTCCAGATCGTGGACACCTTCGTAGTTAAAATCCGTTCGTGAGATGATTCCTCCAACTCCCAATCCAACATTTGACGTGATCACAAATTCATTGTTGTATCCAGCGCGATAAACTTGATCCGTTCGAATGATCTCAGCCTTTATGAAATTCAATTCATCATTCTCGTAATGGAAAGTAGAACGATCGGTAACCGTAGATTCACCCGCATAGATGCCGGACCAAGGAGAATTATTCACAACTGCCGGATCGATGGCGCCATTTATTCTCACATCGTTTCTGTCATCCATAACATAACGCATACGATCATAGCCTAAAGCGAACGCCCAGTAATTACGAAAGTAATATCCCGCCTTGAACGTAAGTTCGGGTAAAACAATAGAAGGTCTCACCTGATCCGGAAAGGACTCATAAGAGACGTTGTCAGTTGCTCTCACATCGCTTAGAGTGAAATCGTATCCTTCTCCAACAAAATTTATGTTGCTTTCGCCATATCCAGACATCATGTAACCAACATACCCGAACATAGTTCCCGCTCCATTCGATAACTTTTTCTTGTGGATCTGTCCGAAAACAGCCACTGGAATAATCATTATGAAGAGTGCAACGATCTTTCTCATTACTTCATTTTTAAGAATGCTACTTCTTGTTCAGTCAGGTGACGGTGCATTCCTCGTGGAAGGTCTTTTTTCGTCAATCCTGCAAACGTTACGCGATCAAGCTTTATAACCTTGTATCCGAATGATTCAAACGATCTCCTTACGATCCTATTCTTACCGGAATGTAATTCAACACCTACCTCTTTTCCTTCCCCTCCTTCAACGTATTCAGCTACATCAAACTTGGTTGTACCATCTTCTAGTAAAATTCCGTTCAAAAGAACATTCAGATGCTCTTTGTTCACCTTTTTATCAAGTGTAACGTGATACATTTTAGATGCTTTATGTCTTGGATGCGTTAACTTTTTTGCAAGATCTCCATCATTCGTAAACAACAATAAACCTGTAGTTTCTTTATCAAGTCTACCTACTGGATATATACGTTCTCTGCACGCTTTTCTAACAAGTGACATCACTGTTTTACGTCCCATTGGATCATCCATTGTTGTAATGAATCCTTTTGGTTTGTTCAGGAGTACATAACGTTTCGTTTCAGCATTGATCGTTTCACCGTCATATTTCACAACGTCATCCGGCTTTACTTTGTAACCCATCTCCATGACAACCTTACCATTTACAGTAACGATTCCCATTTTGATCAGCTCATCTGCCTCCCTTCTGGAACAGATCCCTGCATTCGAAAGGTATTTGTTCAACCTTACCTCATCACTGAAGCTTGGAAGCGGATCTCCCTTCTTAAAACGACTTTTATGATCAATGTATTTACCTTTTCCTTTATCCTTGCTGGATAAATTTCTACTCTTCTTAGGAGCAGACGAAGTACCCTTTTTGGGTCCTTTTGATTTTTGATTTTTGTTTCTTCTTGTGTTCATCACGAGCATAATTTCTGTGGCAAAGATAGCTTAATATCCATGATAAGTTAACATGGGTAAAAAGCTCCCTCCAAATGATCCACCTGACACATAACGTTGCTTTTAACTATGGTAACAATATCAAAACGAACTTCGAGGTCAATATTTCTCTCTTTAATGTACTGATCTGCCACCTTTACAATTGTTCGCTGTTTCCTTCTACTTACGGTGTTTTCTGGTGATGACAAGTAACGTGAAGTCCTCGTTTTAACTTCTGTCATTACGATCAACCCGCCTATTGTAGAGATAATATCTACCTCGCCCGTGCGGACCTTAAAGTTTCGATCTATGATCTTGTGACCCTTATTTTTGAGCTCCTGACAGGCTCTATCTTCTCCCCACTTTCCCAGTTGTTTTTCCATTTCAAATAATTAGGTCTCTTTAATTTACACAAATAGATGAACTTTTGAAACAGCACTTTGTACTGCATTATGAATGAAAAATCTGGTCTTCATAATTTCAATATTCTTGTCTTCTTACGCTGGAGCTCAACCGCCCGTGCTGGTTCATGGAAATCAGGGGAGTGTTTGTTTATCTGATACGTTAAGTCCTTCTTCATTAATGAACATGCAAGATCTCGACAGCAACGGGGTTCTATTCATTTTTAGCAGTGCGGGAAATGGATATACAAGAGAACAACTGGACTCACTAGAAACTTTTGTTTTAAATGGTGGAGGGTTGTACATCGGAGCTGAAAACTGGCCTTTACAGACTGAGGCAAATCAAATTACCGATCGATTATTTCACAAAAATGCATTCGGCTTTTACGCTACATCGATTGCTGAAACAGCAGCAAATGGGAACCTCGCCTTAAAAGAAATGGAGCGGATCCCTTCCGGAAAAACATCTGTCGCATTTCCGCTTGATCATCGCTTAACTGTCGAGGCATGGGTGGAAGATCAGCCGTTATTGCTTTCTGGTTATCATGGCAAGGGAAGGATCGTACTTGACGGAGGGTATTCACGCTTTTATTGCGATCAGATTACAACAGAAAGTAAAAAAGTGATCATACAGATCTTTAATTTCCTGAATGGTGATTAGATCTCACCCAATAGCATCAGTGTCTCCTTAGCCGCAGCTTGTTCAGCTCGCTTCTTCGAAGTTCCAATACCCATCCCATATTCTACTTCATTAACGAGAACGCGCATTTTGTATTCCCAGGATCCGCCATTGTTTTCCTCTGCTATTACTTCAAACTGAATATCAAGCCTATTCTTCTGGCTCCAGATATATAGTCTGGACTTGAAGTCAATTTCTTCCTCCAATACCTGATTGACATCAATGTATTTAATCAGGATGTGGTCCTGGATGCTCTTTTGCACAGTTGCTAAGTTACTGTCCAAATAGATCGCTCCAATAATTGCTTCAAATGCGTTTCCTTCTATCGTCTCCAAGCGAATAGAGCGACCTTTGTTGTAATGCAATATTGAGCCAATATTCATTTCGCGACCAATAGAACCGAGTGTTCGTCTGTTTACGAGCTTTGATTTGATCTTGGTAAGGTAACCCTCATCCTCATCAGGAAATCTATTGTAAAGCATTTCTGCAATGACCGTATCCAGCACTGCGTCTCCTAAAAACTCTAAACGCTCATTAGACGGCAGGTCTTCCTGATTAGCTATTGATTTGTGTGTAAGTGCTCTGTGAAAGAGCTCCATGCGCTTCGGCTTGTATCCAAAACGTTCCCTTAAGAATTCGACGATTCTTTTGTCTTCCTTAGAAAGATTTTTTCCAAAAAGAGGAAAGAGCGCGAGCACTACCCATTGTATTTTTTCACGATCACACTCGTGTTATGACCACCGAATCCAAATGTATTCGATAGTGCAACATTTACAGTGCGTTTTTGAGCCTCATTAAATGTGAAGTTCAGCTTATTGTCCAGCTCAGGATCATCCGTAAAGTGGTTGATCGTTGGTGGAACAATATCATGTTTAACTGACATTACACATGCAATTGCTTCAATTGCACCTGCAGCACCGAGAAGGTGACCAGTCATTGATTTCGTTGAACTGATGTTCAGATTGTACGCGTGATCTCCAAAAACTTCCTGAATTGCTTTTGATTCCGCTACATCACCCAATGGGGTAGATGTTCCGTGAACGTTCACGTAATCCACTTCAGAAGGATCAATGTTTGCATCTTCCAATGCGTACTTCATTGTATTCTTTGCTCCAAGGCCATCCGGATGCGGAGCAGTCATGTGGTAAGCATCACCTGACATACCGCCGCCAATTACTTCGGCATAGATCTTAGCCCCACGTTTCACAGCGTGCTCATATTCTTCAAGGATCAGAGCACCTGCTCCTTCGCCAAGTACGAATCCATCTCGATCTGCATCGAACGGACGAGAAGCTGTTTGTGGTGAGTCGTTTCGTGTAGAAAGCGCTTTCAAAGCATTAAAACCTCCCACTCCTACTTCATTTACAGCGGCTTCTGAACCACCTGAAACGATCACATCTGCTTTGCCAAGACGGATATAATTGAATGCATCAATTAATGCGTTCGTTGATGAAGCACATGCGGACACTGTTACATAGTTAGGACCTCTAAAACCATATTTGATAGAGATATGACCTGCAGCGATGTCGGCGATCATTTTTGGAATGAAGAATGGATTGAAACGTGGTGTACCATCTCCCTTGAAGAAGCTTTCACATTCATCTTGAAAAGATTTTAGTCCACCGATACCTGAACCCCAGATGACACCAATACGATCAAGGTCAGGATTTGAATCCATTAACGCAGAGTCCGCTATAGCCTCATCAACAGAGACCATAGCGTACTGCGAAAATTTGTCCAGTTTTCTTGCTTCTTTACGGTCGAAGTGGTCATTTACATCCCAATTCTTAACCTCACAAGCAAACTGAGTTTTAAACAACGACGCATCGAATTGTGTAATTGGAGCCGCTCCGCTTTTCCCGCTTATCAATCCTTCCCAATACTCAGAAAGTGAATTACCGATAGGCGTTAAAGCGCCAAGACCTGTTACTACAACTCTTTTAAGTTCCATACAATACGACGGTTCGTTAACTAAATTCTACTTTAATTAGGCGTTCTCCTCAATATACTTGATAGCGTCACCTACAGTCTGGATGTTCTCTGCTTGGTCATCCGGAATAGCGATGTTGAATTCCTTTTCGAATTCCATGATCAACTCAACTGTGTCAAGTGAATCAGCTCCTAGATCGTTAGTGAAGCTTGCTCCTTCAGCAACCTCGCTTTCTTCTACTCCTAGTTTATCAACGATAATTGATACTACTTTAGATTTAACGTCAGACATTTCTTT
>JBMSGX010000043.1:0-13047 GCA_049416285.1 Crocinitomicaceae bacterium
GTGATCGGAACCAAGGGAAGGTTCAATTGGAAAGTCTTCCAATTCGCACCATTATCACTTGACATATAAAGTCCACCTTCGGTTCCACAGTACAACAACCCTTTAATCTCAGGATCTGCTCGAAGCACTCTTGTGAAGTGTCCATCTGGAATTCCTTTTGTGATCGTTTTCCATGTTTTTCCGTAATCACCTGTGTAATATATGTATGGCTGGTAATCACCAGTTTTATACATGGTCGCTACAACATACAACCCTCCTTTATTATGGGGATCAAGCTCAATACTGTTGATCAATGCCCATTCAGGAAGATTTTTAGGCGTAACATTCGTCCAGTTTTCACCATTGTCTCTGGTTATATGTAAAAGACCATCATCAGACCCACACCAGATCACACCCTCCTCATGCGTAGACTCTGCTGCCGCTAATATCGTCGCATAATACTCAACGCCCGTATTGTCTTTGGTAATCGGCCCTCCTGAAGACACCAATTTAGATGCATCATTTCGTGAAAGGTCAGGCGACATGATCTTCCAAGACTCTCCGCCGTCCATTGACATGTGTAAGTGCTGTGAGCATGCATACAGCTTCTTGTTATCATGCGGTGAGAAGAAAACAGGGAAATTCCATTGGAATCTGTATTTCATTCCTTCCGCTCCATATCCGATAGGGTTATCCGGCCACACGTTTATCGCTCTGTTCTGTCCGGTTTTATGATTATACCTTGTCAAATAACCACCATAACTTCCACCAAAAACAATGTCATTATTGTTTGGATCCGGAGCCAACCATGCACTTTCTCCTCCGGCTGTTGACTCCCAGTTTTCTTCAGTCAGAAAGCCATAGTCAGCGCGTGATGAAATTCTTATTGCGCTGTTATCTTGTTGCGCCCCGTAAATTCTGTATGGGAAATGATTATCCGTTGTCACCCTATAAAACTGCGAAGTCGGCTGATTCATATAAGTCGACCAGGTTTCTCCTCGATCATACGTTACCTGAGCACCACCATCATCTGCAATGATCATTCGCTTCGGATCTTCCGGAGCTATCCATAGATCATGATGATCTCCATGTGGTGCATATCTTGCTTTAAATGTCTTACCGCCATCTGTTGATGTATGATACGCAACGTTCATGACATATACACGATCAACATCCTGCGGATCTGCATAAATTCTTGAATAGTACCACGCACGCTGTCTCAAGCTACGATCACTGTTTGTTTTTGTCCATGACTTTCCACCATCATCTGATCGGAATACGCCTCCGTTTTCATTTTCAATGATCGCCCATACCCTTTCCGGATCAACCGGCGAAACTGTGACACCAATAATCCCAAGCGTTCCTTTTGGAAACCCTTCAGAAGCTTCAAGGTTCTCCCATGTTTTTCCTGCATCTTTTGATTTCCATAGTCCTGAACCTTCACCTCCTGAAGAAAAGTCATACGGTGATCTTCTTACCCGCCATGTACTCGCATAAATGATGTCAGGATCCACCGGATCAAGCACGATATCAACGGCACCTGCATCTTTATTCGCAAATAATACTCTTTCCCATGTTTTTCCTCCATCGACAGTTTTGTAGACACCACGTTCTTCAGTTCCCTTGTATAGATCACCGAGTACAGCTACATACACAACATCCGGATTTTTAGGATGGATTCTAATTCTTGCTATGTGTCTTGAATTCGGTAAACCGATCGATTCCCAGCTTCTTCCACCATCTTTCGATTTATACATTCCAGTTCCGTACGAAACATTACCCCTCACAGTAACTTCCCCTCCTCCTACATAAATTACATTCTGATGTGATGGGGAAACTGCTATTGCTCCAATCGAACCTCCAAAGTATCCGTCTGAAATATTCTCCCAGGTTGACCCTCCATTTGTCGTTTTCCAAACACCACCACCGGTTGCTCCCATATAGAACAACATTGGGTTTCCTTCAACACCTGTAACAGCTGCAGACCTACCACCGCGGAATGGACCAACACATCTAAAGCCAAGTTTATCTTCAAACTTCTCCCAGCCATCTGTATAACCTGATGTCTGCGAAGAAGCAGTGAACTGAAATAAAAGTAAAAACGTAAAGAGGGAAATAAAGCGAAGCATGTTTGATTATTTTTTGGTGACTGAATATACAAAATTCAACAGTTTCAATTGCGTTCAACATTGCTTAACTTTGATGAGATGCGTAAGATTCTATTCATATTAACACTCCTATCCTTTGCTTCATGCGTTGAAGTTTCTGGTGAAGAAAAGGTGATGGAAGTAGAATCGATGATTATTCAATTAGACAGCCTGGAAACAAAAAGCAGGGAATTGTCAATAGAAAACCTTTCAGAGATTACTAAATGGAGTGACACTTTGGACACTAAAATCAGAAAACTTTTCAAACCTGTGCCTTTCAATATCGGTAAACAGATTGTAGCGTTTACAACATTGAAAGGTGAGCTATCTTTATTCAACACGACTGATACGCTCATATCGAAACAGTTAATCATACAAAAAACTCAACTCTTAAACCTCAAAACTGATATTGAAAATGGGAGTGGTTCACGAGGACGATATGATCATTACATATCCTTGGAAAATACCAACATGAAGCAAATAGAGGATCTGATAAACAAACGTGACAGCGCACGCATTCGTATTATCAGTAACTTTAATGAACTAAAATCAAATTTGGACTCAAATTTGAACGTTATACTCTCAAATGAGTAATAGATAATATGCGCCGATTACTGTTTTTCTTATTCCTATCCATGAACCTTCTTAGCTTTGCTCAAGATGGAGGGGATCAGCAATTGGCTCAGCATTACTTTCAAAATGGTGAGTACGACAAGGCCCTCATGTATTATGAGAAGCTTTTCGACAATGATCCATCCAAGTTTAATTTCACGCGTTACCTGGAGTGCCTGGTCCAAACAGGTGATCTAAAAACTGCAGAAAAAACGCTTAAAAAGCAGGTAAGACAGCATCCATCAGACAGCGAATACAAGATCAAGCTCGCCTCTTTTTATGAAGATCAGGGCAATCAGGAAGATGCCGCATCGATCTATGAGGAACTAATAGAAGAACTAAACGCAAGCGCACGAGACGTAGTAAATCTCTATAACTCATTCAAGGCTCAAGGAAAAAACGACTACGCATTTCAGACATTACAACGCGGACGTAAACTTCTGAAAAATAATTACCCACTTCACTTCCAATTTGCTGAATACTACGGATCCATTGGCGAAACGGAGAAAATGATGAATGAATACCTCGATCTTTTGGATTATCACTCCAATTACAGCTCGAGTTTAAAGAATATACTGGGAAGACAGATCAATTTTGAGGATGAGAATTCTGAAGAATATGAATTGCTGAAAAATGCACTTATCGAACGAACACAAAAACACCCAAATAACACGGTTTATGCCGATATGCTCACTTGGCTTTTCATTCAGAAACAAAACTTCAACGCGGCCTTTGTGCACATCAAAGCGATGGACAAGCGCAACAAGACAAATGGAAGATTGGTTTACGATCTTGGGAATATTTGTCGTGAGAACAATGACTTCAGAGTTGCTAAAAAGTGCTATCAATATGTGATCGAACTTGGGGAAGAAAGTCCTTACTTTCTGCGAGCACAAAATGCATTGCTCAATGTCAGATTTCTAGAGATAACAACCCTTCGTAACTTCAGCCAGGAAGAATTGAACGAGACGATACTTAGTTACGAAACTGCACTAGACCGTTACGGAGAAAACAGCCGGACAATCCCGCTTATTCTCGAGCTTGCGCACATTCAAGCGTTTTATGGAAATCAAGCGACCGATGCAATTAAGCGACTAGAAAGCGCACTTGAAATTCAAGGCATAACGGATATGCAACGTGCTGAAATGAAAATGGAGCTCGCAGATATACAAGTCTTACATGGGGATGTATGGGAAGCTTCATTACTCTACATGCAGGTAGATGAGGATTTCAAATACGAAAACATAGGGCATGAAGCGAAGTTTAAAAATGCCCGTATTTTCTATTACGACGGTGAATTCAATTTTGCTCAGTCCCAATTAGATGTTTTGAAACAAGGAACTTCTCAACTTATAGCGAATGATGCGATGAAGCTCTCATTATTGATCACTGAGAATTTTGGACTCGATAGCAACTACCAGGCGATGTATTGGTTTGCTCAAGGTGATCTTCTCATTGAACAGCACAGATACAGTAATGCTTTCCAATATTTTGACAGTATTCAAAAAACATATCCAGGGCACAGCTTGGGCGATGATATTCTTTTGAAAAAATCACACGCAAAACAACTAGAGGGTAATTGGACAGAGGCCATTTCTCACTTGGATGAATTATTGGATATCTATGGAACTGACATTCTCGCTGATGATGCCCTTTTCGAGTTAGGGAACATTTATGAGAATCATTTGATGAATTCTGAAAAGGCGGGAGAATACTACAAGAAAATACTGTTTGAGCACAAGGACAGTCTCTACACTGCAGAAGCAAGAAAGCGATATCAAAAGATCAAAAAAGCCACTCAGCCAAGTGGTGGATTGCAGTAAATGATAATTGATAGATAGCATGTGATAATCAACTGGTTATGGATCGATTACTGTTTTGTACTTTCGGCTCAACCAATAACATATCCACATGAAAAAAATACTACTATCCTGCATTGCTTTAGCAATCGCAAACATTTCAATCGGACAATGTACCGTGACCCTGAATGTTTCCGATTCTACCTTATGTCAAGGAGATACAGCAACATTAACAGCTGTCCCGCCATCGTCAACCAACAATATCACAACAACTTTTGCGGCTGGAAACAACCACAGAGGAAATATGTTTGACATCGTTGCAACGAACCAAATTACAATTGATTCAGTTCACGCACACCCGCAAGGAAATACCACGATCGAGATCTATTACAAAATGGGATCCTTCTCAGGATCAGAAAACACAGCTGGAAACTGGACTTTAGTAGGGTCTGCTGCCGTTACAGCTCAAGCACAGGGAACACCAACCTCAGTTCCTATCAATATCGGAGTTACTATTCCTGCAGGACAGACATACGGATTCTATGTAACCAGTTCAAATACGGCAGTTTCATTAAACTACACGGATGGAGCGTCACAAGGAGCTGTCTACGCATCTGATGCCAATATGCAAATTTTAGAAGGCGTTGGGTTAGAGTATCCATTCTCCGGAACGCCATTCTCTCCGCGTATGTGGAATGGAACTATCTATTATTCAACCGCAACCGGTGGAGCTTCTACATTTTCCTGGAATACCGGAGCAACAACACAGTCCATCGATGTTGTTCCAACAGCTAACACAACCTATACAGTTGACGTAACTATTCCTGGATGTCCAACAACAGTGACTGAATCTGCGGATATTGAAGTTTCTGATCTTGCCGTTGATTTAGGTGGTGATACAACGATATGTGTTTACAATTCTATCACGTTTGATCCAGGAAATGATCCTGCCGATACATACTCATGGTCGACTGGGGCAACGACATCAACTCTTACAATTGACAGCACTATTCAAAATACCGGGACGACAGATTATATTGTTTCGGTTACAGATGACTTTGGTTGTTTAGCTATCGATACTGTGGCGTTAACAGTTGACGATTGCCTTAGTATTTTTGATACGGAGAAAGAAACATTTACTGTTTATCCGAATCCTGCTAGTGATGTTATCCATTTCACTACCACTTTGGATGGAACTAAAAAACTGTTGATCTACGATCTGACAGGAGCCGTGCTAAACTCGGATTTACTCGTGAATTCTGTTGAACTTTCATTAACCGACTTTAACAGCGGAATGTATATCTACAAAGTATTTGATGAACATGATGACCTGATCAACTCAGGCAAGTTTGTCGTGAAGAGATAGTTTATATAATTGATCCCGAGAGAGCCCGCTTTTCAGCGGGCTTTTTTCTTTAACTTTATTTGTGATTTCCTTCGAAAGGAATTGAACTCGGTCTCGTCAGAGTCAAAAACAAGAAATATGAAACGTTTAACATTCTTCTCCTTTTTACTCGTAGTAATCTCTGCATGTGCTCAAAGTCAAAATGCAGGAAATGAAACAGTAAACAACGCAGAGCCCGCGGAACAGATCGATAATGGATATGTGCGAAAGCCCGGAATTGACACCCTGCAAACCGCCTACTTTGCAAGCGGATGTTTTTGGTGTGTTGAAGGAGTTTATGAAGCGGTTGAAGGAGTTGCTGAGGCTGAATCGGGATATGCCGGTGGTGAAAAAGTAGATCCAACTTATACTGAAGTTTGCTCAGGATTGACAGGTCATGCAGAAACGATCAAAGTGTATTACGATTCTACAGTTGTTTCCTTTGGGGAGCTTGTGGACGTCTTTTTCAATTCTCATGACCCAACGACTTTAAACCAGCAAGGACCCGATAAAGGAACACAGTACCGTTCGATTGCTTTTTATGAGAATGAACGTGAGAAAGAAATCATTGAGGAAAAGATCTTAACCTTGCTCACCGAAAAAGTATACGGAACCATTACGACGGAAGTAGAAGAACTGGATACTTTTTACGTAGCGGAAGATTACCATCAGAATTTCGTGGAACGCAATCAGCAGCATCCATATGTAAGAGGCGTTTCTAAACCGCGCATCAATAAGTTCAAGGAAAAAATGCCTGAAGCAGTTGAAAAATAAGTACAATTGACTTCGGTCATGTTTCTTTCTACTTCTTACACTTACATTGCAGAAAATTAGCTGTTATGAGAGTAGAAGAAGTTATGTCGACACCGGTTGTGATCACACAAAGAAACGTGAAGATCACACATATTAAAGATCAACTATCGAGAAAGGGTATTCATGCATTACCTGTTCTGGAGGAGGATGGTACGATCACCGGAATTGTGACTTCCAGCGATGTTGCCAAGCATAAAAACGATGAGGATTCTGTTGGAGATATTATGTCCGACCGCGTGCATATCGTTTTGAAAAATAACCGACTAAAAGATGCTGCTGCTGTGATGACTAAACACGGTGTTCATCACCTTGTAGTTATGGAAGATGGTAACGTAGTTGGAATGATCAGCTCGATGGACATTGTAAAAGTTTACGCAGAAAACTGATCATCTTCTTCGGTTGGCTAACAGTGGTGGCGGTTCACCATTGAACGGATTCCAGCGACTAATACTTTTTGCGTCCATACCGGAGGCTTTCATAACCGCGCGGTCTCCAAACCGTTCACGGATCTTGTCCATCGCCTGATACAAATTATAGATCTCTTCCTCTTCAAACAGGTTCATCTGATGTGCTCCCTGTACTAAATGGCTGTATCGCACACCTATCAAACGAACCAGTATTCTTCGATTATACAATCGCTTGAAAAGCTCCAATACTATAGGAATGATTACATGATCTGCAGCACTGTATGGAATGTGCTTCTGGAGCGTGTATGTCTGAAAATCTGAATACCTGATCTTCACTGTTATACATGCTGTCAGCTTATTTCCTCGCCTCAGTTGATATACCAGGTTCTCTGCCATAGCGGTCATGATACTTTCCAGCTTGTGAACATCTATCGTATCCTTGTCGAAAGTTCGTTCTGTGGAGATTGACTTCCGTTCCTGATACGCCACTACAGGTGCATTATCGATCCCATTCGCCTTTTTCCAGATAATGATCCCACTCTTTCCAAACACTTTTTCCATCAGCTCGATCGGCATCTCCTGCACCGTCTGGATTCTCTTCACTCCAAGATCACACAGTGTGCGATAGGTCTTATCTCCCACCATTGGGATCTTCTTCACCGACAAAGGAGCAAGAAAAGGCTTCTCCGTCCCCTCATCGATTCGGATCTGATTGTTCGGTTTTGCTTCGCCCGTTGCGATCTTGGATACCGTCTTGTTGATCGACAGCCCAAATGAGATTGGCAATCCACTCTCTCGAATAATGCGGTCTCTGAGCTCCATCGCAAATTTGTGTGTCCCGAAAAAGCGGTCCATCCCGGTCAGATCGAGGTAGAATTCATCCACGGATGTTTTCTCATACAAGGGCACCTGTTCCTTGATGATCTCCGTTACCAATTTTGAATACTTGGAGTACACACCGGAATTTCCACGCAGTACTACTGCCTCCGGACACAACTGCTTCGCCATCTTCATCGGCATGGCAGAATGTACGCCAAATCGTCTCGCCTCGTAACTGCACGCTGCCACTACTCCCCTGTCGGAAGTACCGCCTACCAGTACAGGTCTTCCGTTCAAACGACTGTCGATGAGTCGTTCCACAGACACGAAGAACGTATCCAGGTCCATATGCACGATCGATCTACCCATATCACTGCCGTTTCTCTCTAAAATGATCAACCCTACTGTTACTTGTGATCAACCCGTCCTTCTCCACTTTTCGTTCAGCGTATCGCGGATCTTCGATCACCTCTTTTTTCTCCATGTACTCCGCTTCAATGAGGATACAGTCATACTCCCAGGTTACCGTGCCGCGTACGCGATAAACACCTTTACCTCTGAACCGATAACGTGCTGCCACATCAGGAAAATGAACGGTATCCAACCAGTGTCCGTTCTGATCAAGGAAGGTTCCGAAATACATGCGTTCTCCCTTGGAAGTACTCGTGCGTTTTGCATGGATCAGATATCCTTCGATCCATACCTTCTTTCCGACATAATGAATGAGATCACTTGCCAATACACGCTCTTCTGATGTGTCCCGAAGAATGGAATACGGACTGTACAACGGGAAACCCAAGAGCTCGAGCTGATCAAAGGTATCCTCACCGGTAGAACTGCTCAACGTAGGCAACTGATACTGCTTGGGCTGTACTCGGAACAGGTCCCTTTTAAATCCTCCCGAGTTGTGCTTTTCGAGCTTGAAGTGTGCTTCCCACAACAGCTCACGCTTGTTCTTACCTGTAAATCGGAAGGCATTGATACGTATCAAGATCGTTAGTCCCTCGATCCCGATCGAAACGCGTTCGATAAAATCATCCAGGCTTTCATACAACCCATTCTCCCAACGCTCCTGCTCTATTCGTTTTGCGATCTTCTGATCAAAGGAATGCAACAGATGGAAGCCCAGAAATATCGTTTTGTCATCGATCACTGTTGCCAAATAGCTTCGATTGACACAAGGCGCTTCAATGATCGCTCCCATTGCTTTAGCCTCTAACATATAGAGCTCCGTACTGTAAAATCCTCCGTAGTTATTGATCGTGGCCACCATGAACTCCAATGGGAAATAAGCTTTTAAGAAAAGACACTGATAGCTCTCCACCGCATACGAAGCAGAATGCCCCTTCGCGAAGGCGTATCCGGCAAAGCTTTCCGTTTGTCGCCATACCTCAGCGGTCAGTTCATAGGAATGTCCTTTAAGGGTTTGGCAGTTATCAAAAAACTTCTTCTTTACCGCGTGAAACTCTTCTCTGGATCGGAACTTTCCTGACATTCCACGGCGCATTTTATCCGCTTCACCCAGTGTTAATCCCGCAAAGTAGTGCGCCACTTTGATCACATCTTCCTGATATACCATCACGCCAAATGTTTCAGGCATAAGCTCCAGCATGATCGGGTGGGCTTCTTTTCGCGCTTCCGGATGCCTGAACCGCTTGATGTACTCGTGCATCATCCCCGATTTTGCGACTCCGGGACGGATAACCGAGCTTGCTGCCACCAGCCCCAAGTAATCATCTACCTGCAATTTTCGAAGCAACATACGCATGGCCGGTGACTCCACATAAAAACAGCCGATCGCATTGGCAGAACGCAACATCTCCTTGATCTTTTCATCTTCTTTAAAACCTTTAATATCATGGATGTCTATCGGCATACGATCGGGCTGATTATACTCGATGATGTCGAGTGTATCTTTGATCTTACTTAAACCGCGCTGACTCAGAATATCGAACTTGTACAAGCCCACATCTTCCGCGATGTGCATATCAAACTGAATGGTCGGGTAGCCTTTAGGCGGTAAAAATGTAGCCGAGAAATGCTGGATCGGAAGCTCGGAAATAATGATCCCACTCGCGTGTACACTCAAATGACTTGGGAAACCCTGTATGTATTCAGCGTATTTCATGACCAGCTGCGACAATTCATTCACCTCCCACGGAAGGATCGTTCCTTTACTCAGCTTGTCGATCTCTTCTTTCGGCAATCCAAACACCTTTCCCAACTCTCTCACCACCGCCCGATACTGGAACGTATTATACGTTGCCACCAGTGCTACATTATCAAAGCGCTGAAAAATGTAACGCGTCATATCTTCCCGGTTCTTCCAAGAGAAATCGATATCGAAATCCGGTGGGTTCTTTCGGTACAGATTAATGAAGCGCTCGAAGTAGAGATCCAGCTCGATCGGATCCACATCCGTAATGTTCAGCAGATACGCCACAACACTGTTCGCGCCACTCCCCCGTCCGACATAGAAGTATCCTTTCGAGCGAGCGTATTGTACAATATCCCAGTTCATCAAAAAGTAGGAAACAAACCCCATCTCCTCGATCGTTGTCAGCTCCTTTTCTATCCGTTGACTGATCTCCTCAGACATTTCCGGATAGCGATAATGTACACCTTCTTCACATAGCTTGTATAACAATTCAAGATCTTCCTCTTCACTTCGGTAAGCACGTTGATTTTGCGGTTCTGCACTTTCAGAGAAGTCGAAGAAGATAGAACAGTCGTTGATGAGCTGATCTCTGTTCTTAAGCAAGTCCGGAAGCTCCTTGTACCATTCATTCAGTGTTTCCGGTGATACAAAACGGTCCTTTTCATCCGCCTGTTCAGATTTGGGCAGTTTACTCAGTAGAATGTTATTGTCGATCGCGCGTAACAGACGGTGTGCATTGTGATCACGTTTACTGCGAAACGTTGCCGTATGTAAAGGCACCATTCGATGCGTTGGAATACCTTTCAGTCGGACGTAATCAATGTCTTTCGAACGCAGACCAATGTATTCATTGGCTTTAAGGTCATCCACATCCATTCCTCGCTGATATGGATAGATGATATAGACTTCCTCCAGCTCCGGTGCTTTATCAGGCACTTCCTGCTCTTCGTGCAACAGTTCTGTAAGGAAGTAGTTGATCGCTTCGAAGCCGTCATTGTTCTTTGCCAGCGCCACGAACTTTTGCTCCACCCCGTTACGGAAGTCCACACCAACAATCGGTTTTACAGCTGTTTTCCTAGCTTCTTTTACAAATTCAAGACAGGCAGAGGTGTTATTGATGTCAGTCAACACCATGGCTTCGAACCCGGAGTCGACCCCGAGCTGAAGAAACGTTTTCGGGTCCACAACCCCATAACGCAAACTGTAATATGTGTGCGCGTTCAAATACATATGTTGGATGTAATCTCATGAGGTTGAGCTCTTCAAATGTATTATTTTTTAATCATTTATTGATTAATTTTTAATCATTTATTTTCAACACATAATTATTGTTAGTAATAATTAAACATCTGTACAATCCTATTTAAAAGGTTTAATCAATACTTTTTCACTTATTATATCGTAATAAAACTTCACTTATTCGTTCGCTGTAACCAAAGCGAGAATCTAATTTCGGTCTACACTTTAAAACATTGAAAGATGATCGTATTGAAGATTTTTGCACTCATCCTGATCACGGATCTATTTACAGGAGCAGTACATTGGTGGGAAGACGCATATGGCAATCCCGAATGGAAATTCCTGGGTAAAGCCATTGTTATTCCAAATCTGGAACACCATCAGTATCCACGAAAGTTTCTTAAACACGGAATGTGGCCAAGAATTAGACTGTCGTTTATCATTGCGATCGGATTGGGCAGTATCGCTTATGCTTTCAATTTCCTCAGCTGGGAAGTTGCATTTGTCCTATGCTACGCCTCTCTCGCAAATGAGATCCACGCCATCACACACAAAACGGACAAGGAGAACGGAAAACTGATCTGCTGGATCCAAAAAACAGGACTGATACAGTCCCGAAGAATGCACGGCCACCATCATAGCTCACCTTATGACATTAACTACTGCGTACTCACGAACTATCTTAACCCTGTATTGAACATGATCCACTTCTGGACCGCAATTGAAAAGATCGTCGGATTATTCGGAGTAAAACCGAGCAGAGGATTAGCCAGCAGAAATGGATATTAGTGAAACCACATGTTAAATTGATTGACGAGTTTGTGTACATTTAGACAATGTCAGCGAATGTAATTCAACCCAAACTCAAACGATTTGATCTAACGATCATTGTGATCAGTCTGGTGATCGGAATGGGGATCTTCCGAACGCCTGCGGAGGTTGCTGATAAAGCCGTAACTCCCACCATCTTCTATCTTGCATGGATCTGTGGAGGGTTGGTAAGTCTCGTTGGAGCCCTCACCTTTGCGGAGATCGGGTCACGGTTTCCCGCAGCAGGAGGTTTTTACAAGATCTTCTCGCACTGCTATTCCCCGCGCTTTGCCTTTATGGTAAACTGGATCACGGTGATCTCCAATGCGGCATCCGTAGCAGCGGTGGCCATGATCGGTTCCGGATATATTGCCAACCTCATCTTTCCTGACCTCCCTGAACAAACAGCCAGTCAGATCATCAGCGCGCTCATGATCGTGGTGTTGATGCTTGTGAACTTACTTGGAATTAAGATCAGTGCGAAAGTACTCAGCGGACTCATGATCCTGAAGATCGTTTTGATCCTCGTTATGATCAGCGCAGTATTCTTCATTTCAAAAGAACATTTCGCTACGGTGCAACACACAACCGTTCCCGAAGACTTTAATCCGTACAAAGCATTTATTCTTTGCTTCATTCCCGTGTTCTTTACGTTTGGCGGCTACCAGCTGACCATTAATTTCGGAGGAGACATTATCAATCCAAGTAAGAACATACCGCGTGCGATCTTCATTGGAATTGCGGTGATCTTGATCCTGTATTTTGGGATCAATTACAGTTATGTGAACGTGCTGGGAATTGAAGGATTGGCCAGCTCTAAAACCATTGCTGCGGATGTGATCAAAGTATTTATGGGTGAAGGCATGTCCGTGGTGTTATC
>JBMSGX010000044.1:0-12998 GCA_049416285.1 Crocinitomicaceae bacterium
TTTGGACTGAAATCGAACAACGGTAATCTGAAATCAATGGGCGCGTTATTGGAGGCAGCCGTTGTCCCAGGTTGTCAAGGGGGGCCTCTGGTGCATGTAATTGCAGCTAAAGCAGTTGCCTTTGAGGAAGCACATAGCGATGAGTATAAATCATACATGAACAGAGTGCAACAAAATGCACGCGTGATGGCTGATGAGCTAATGAATCTCGGTTATGATATTATCTCAGGTGGTACTGATAATCACTCAATGTTGATCGACCTTCGATCAAAGGGCGTGACTGGTAAAGATGCAGAGAATGCACTTGTTTTGGCGGATATCACGGTGAATAAAAACATGGTTCCTTTCGATACAGAATCTCCTTTCGTGACTTCCGGTATCAGAGTTGGGACAGCTGCGATTACATCTCGCGGTGTTGACACGGACGAGATCAAACAGATCGTTGAACTATTAGATAAAGCGATCGTTAATCACAGCAATGAATCTATGCTGTCTACTATCAGAGGTGATGTAAATTCACTTATGAAGAGTAAGCCTTTATTTATGGGGTAACCCAAATTACAAGACATAAAAAAACCCCGCTGACGCGGGGTTTTTCATTTTATATCTTTTCTACAAGTCATCTGGTAAAGCAATCGTTTTGTACGATTTTTTCTTCGGCTTCAATTGTTCAATAAAGACAACCTTAAATTTCTCGCCGTCTTCCGTAAAGATCATCTCACTGATACCATTCACGATCAATGGCGGCTCCTTTTGCTGATTGTAAAATTTCTTTTCCATGAATTCATACGTGTTATCTTCATACATTAAAAACACTGTAGAGATAGCACCGTTCTCAACGCGAACTTTTCCTGATAAACAGTAAGACGTTCCATCCTCAAAGAAACTAATGATCACATTTCTGTGCATGTCATCAGCAACTGCGTTCGCACCTCTTTCATCGAAAGCTTTTTGCAGTCTTAAAAAACAATCTTGCGAAAATCCTGTTGAGAGAATAAATAGTGTTAGTAGGGATAGTAAATATTTCTTCATGTTGTTTTTAGTTTGTGGAGCGCACTCCTGTTCTCAAATATAGCAAGTTTGGTTTAAAATTTTTACCCGCTGTTTTAATATTCTTTATTTTTGAAAAAATCTGTTTCGATGAGCATAGAACAAATTGCAGACCAATTTTCTGAAGCAAATGAAATTTTGCAAAAATTTAACAATTCAGAAAATCACAAAAAAATAGCTGATGCAGCGGCAATTATGGCTTCCAGTGTCAAAAATGGCGGCAAGATAATCAGCTGTGGTAATGGCGGTTCAATGTGTGATGCAATGCACTTTGCTGAAGAGCTCACTGGTCGATTCAGAAACGACAGAGGATCGATCCCTGCAATTTCAATTTCAGATCCAAGCCACATTTCTTGTGTAGGTAACGATTACGGATTCGAATTTATCTTCTCTCGTTTTGTAGAAGGAATGGGTAATGAGGGTGATGTATTACTCGCTATTTCTACTTCAGGGAACTCTGTAAATGTTGTCAACGCCATATCAGCAGCGCGCAAAAAAGGAATGAAAGTTATTGGTCTTACAGGTAAAGATGGCGGTAAAATGGCCGACTTATGCGATGTTGAGATCAGAGCACCGCACAGCGCCTATGCTGACCGTGCCCAAGAAATTCACATCAAGGTAATTCACAGCCTAATTCTTTCGATTGAAGCAGAAGTGTAAATAAGTTGTTGAAAACTCCCTTTTAACAGCCCTTCCAAGACTCTTCATTATCCTTTATTTCACTATTTTTGTGTTTTAAGAACTCATATGGTTCAGGAAGATCTTCAGGAAAAAGTAAAGAATATATTCTCCGCATATCTGGAGCAAAACGGGCATAGAAAAACCCCGGAAAGGTTCGCTATACTCGCGGAGATCTATAACTACAACGGTCACTTCGACATAGAATCTCTTTATGTCAAGATGAAGAATCAGAACTACCGTGTTTCCCGTGCGACATTATATAATACGATCGAATTGCTTTTAGCGTGTAATCTTGTACGCAAGCATCAATTCGGTAAGAACATTGCGCAATTCGAGAAAGCACACGGTTCTAAACAACATGATCATGTATTGCTTACCGATACGGGCGAGCTACTGGAATTCTGTGACCCACGAATTCAAACGATCAAAGCGACCATAGAGGAAATTTTTGATATCGAGATCCAACACCACTCACTCTACTTCTATGGAGTGAGAAAAAAGAATAAAGAAGACTAGTTTTGAATTTATCTTACACTATACAGTTTGATGACCCTGTTGTCATTTACAACCTCGAAGGAAAGATCATTACAGACCCAGATTTTGAATCACTGGAACGCGAAGTTTTCGATCAAATGAACAAAAACTATTACCGCGTAGTGTTTGATCTGGATAAGCTGACACACACGAATTCATCCGGAATAGCGTTCTTCATGAGAACACTTACAAAAGCAAGAATAATGGGTGGCGAGTTGATCTTGATCAATCTCAAAGGAAACGTGGAAAAGATATTTCAGGTAGCAAAGCTTACAGAAGTGTATACTATCTGTGACAACCTTGAACAAGCAACACAACATTTTAAAGATTTACAATGAAAGTAGACGTATTACTTGGTTTACAGTGGGGAGATGAAGGAAAAGGAAAGATCGTAGATGTCCTTACTCCACAGTATGATATTATCGCTCGTTTCCAGGGTGGCCCAAATGCAGGGCACACATTGGAATTTGAAGGGATCAAACATGTATTGCACACAATTCCTTCAGGGATTTTTAGAGAGGGAGTGTTGAACGTAGTAGGAAACGGTGTTGTTATTGATCCTGTAATCTTCGACCAGGAACTAGATAAGCTTCGTCCATTCAATATTGATTTGAAAGGAAGATTGTTGATCTCCAAAAAGGCACACCTTATTCTTCCTACGCACAGACTGCTTGATGCAGCATCTGAGGCGGCAAAAGGAAAAGACAAGATCGGTTCCACATTGAAAGGGATTGGACCTACATATATGGATAAAACTGGACGTAACGGATTAAGAGTAGGAGATATTTTCTCCCCTAACTTCGAGAAGAAGTACCGTACGCTTGTTGAGAAGCATGAAAATATTCTAAAGCACTACGATAACTTCGAGTATGATCTGTCAGAATTTGAAAAGCCTTGGTTAGAAGCAGTTGCTAAACTTAGAGAACTTACAGTTATTGACAGCGAACAATACCTAAATGATGCACTAAAAGCTGGAAAAAAGATCCTTGCCGAAGGTGCTCAAGGAACCTTGTTGGACATCGATTTTGGAACTTACCCATTTGTAACATCATCGAATACTGTTACAGCTGGAACATGCACAGGACTTGGAGTTGCTCCAACAAAGATCGGAAGTGTTATCGGAATCTTTAAAGCATACTGTACGCGTGTTGGAAGCGGACCCTTCCCTACTGAATTGCATGATGAAGACGGTGAATTGATCCGTAAAGAAGGGCGTGAGTTTGGAGCAACAACAGGACGTCCAAGAAGATGTGGATGGATCGATCTACCTGCATTGAGATATGCGATCATGATCAATGGTGTTACTGAACTTTCTATGATGAAAGCTGATGTATTAGGAACTTTTGAGAAGATCAAAGTTTGTACACACTATTTGATCGACGGTGAGAAAGTTGAGCACTTCCCGTACGATGTAACAGATATGGAGATTACTCCCGTATATGAAGAAGTAGAGGGGTGGAACTGTGACCTAACTGCACTGAACAGTTATGATGAAGCTCCTAAACCATTGAAAGACTATGTAGAATATTTGGAACAGAAATTGGAAGTTCCGATTACCGTGGTTTCAGTTGGACCAGACAGGAAGCAAACATTGAACAACAAAGTACTTGCTTGAAGCAATTAACTTACATAATTCTTAAAAGTGCGCTCCTCAGCGCACTTTTTTTCGCTACAACCGTGAGTTTTGGACAAAACGGGAAGCTAAAACTATTGCCCGGCTCAAAGCTAATGGAATATGATCAGCGGAATTCAACCTACAAACTGATCGGAAATGTACGTTTTGAATATCAGCAAAACACTATGTTCTGTGATTCAGCTTTCTTCAATGAAAATACGGAGATCGTAAAAGCATTTGGTAAAGTACACATTAACAAACGCGATACATTAAACCTTTTCTGTGATTCCTTGCTTTACAGCGGAAAGACGCAAAAAGCAAAGTTGTGGGGTAATGTTCGTGTGAGAGACAAAGAATACAAACTGACGACAGATACACTGGACTACGACGCAAAAGCAGGTCAGGCCCATTACCATTATGGGGGACGCGTTGAAAGCACTACATCAAGTGAGGTTCTCACCAGTAGAATAGGATATTTTCACCCAGAATCAAAGAACTTCTTTTTCAGCAAAAATGTTTCGTACAAAAGTAATGAGCTGGAAATGACAACAGACACATTGCGTTATCTATACAGTAATAACACCACTTATTTTTACGGTCCAACTGATATTGTTGCTGATGATGCCATAATGCATTGTGAATCGGGAGAATACAACGTAAACTCAGGCAAAGGATCACTGGTAGGTAACGCATCGATTTCGAGAGAGAATGATTTCACATCCGGAGATACACTCATCTACAATCCAGACGAAGGCTACTCCGAAGGAAAAGGAAACGTTCGTTTCGTTGATTCAACTGAAAACTTAACTTTCCGAGGAGACTATGCATTCAACTCAGACAGCCTTAACTATAGTTTTTTGACTGGTAATGCGATCGTAGAAAAACAAATGGATGATGACACTTTATTCATTCATGCCGATACGCTTTATAATGAGAAGATCGATTCTGTCAATAAGATGAAAGCTTTCAATAATGCTAAACTCTTTTCTAATGAGTTTCAGTGTAAAGCAGACAGCATGGTTTTCGAGCAGGACAGTAATAGAATAGATTTGTTCAGAGAGCCTATCGTGTGGTCGAAGGACGCCGAATTAAAAGGAAAGCACATAAGACTTACGGTGAATGACAGTCTTGTTGAAAAAGCAGAAATTACTGAGGGAGCGTCCATATTAATGGAAGTAGAAAAAGAACTGTACTACAATCAAATTTACGGCAAGGATATAACGGCATATTTTGAAGAAAAGGGAATACGTCAGGCAAATGTGCAAGGCAATGCGATCACCATCTTCTACCCTGTCGATGAAGAAAAAACAGACTCTACACTGACTCAAAAAAGAATGGGCATGAATCGTTTGTATTCAAGTTCTCTCAAGATCCAGATCGACAGCAATGAAATAGAGAGCATTACCTATATCGATGAGCCCGATGGTGCCTTCTACCCTATGGATCAGATAAAAAAGGATGAACAGTTCATCCCCGGATTTGACTGGAAAGCTGCATTAAGACCAAAAAGTATGTCGGATCTCTTGAAGGATTAGAATTACTTGTCTTCCTTCACCATCTTACGCTCTACACGCTGGACACCTTCAACCTGCTCAAATTTGCGCATCAATTGCTCCAAATGCTCCGTATCGAATACAAGCACTTTCAAATGCCCCTCAAAAATTCCATCTTCAGTCTCGAACGAAATCGACTTCATATTGACATTGTGCTGATTCGAAACGATCTCCGTGAGTTTGTTTACGATACCTAATCGGTCTATACCGTGTACAGTGATCGCGGCAATATTCTCTTTAAGCTCTTCGCTTTTCCAACTTGCCTTAATGCATCTGTATGCCATTTTAGACATCAAGTGCTCCGCATTTGGACAATTTGTGCGGTGAATTTTAATTCCTTCATTGATCGTGATGAATCCAAATACATTGTCGCCAGGAATTGGGTTACAACAAGGAGATAACTTATAATCAATATTTTTGAAGTCCTCACCAATAACGATCACATCAGACTTCTTGTCTACTTTCTTGTAAACATCCGTTTCTTTTCTTGTTCGCGTGGATGGCTTCTTCTCCTCATGGATCATTCCATTTTTCACTTCGAATTCACGCAGGCGAGATAGGTCGATCTTACCTTTCGCGATACGGAAATATAACTCCGTTGCCGATGGAACCTTATAGAACTTCTCCAGCTTTGAGATATTCTCTGAAGCAAAGTTGATATTTAAATGTCTAAATTTTCTGTCAAGGATTTCTTTTCCATCCTGAGCAATGATCTTGCGTTCCTCATTAAGTGATGACTTGATCTTTTGTTTTGCACGAGCCGACACAACAAATCGTAACCATTCATCATTAGGTTTTTGCTTAGATGAAGTAATGATATCGACCTGATCACCACTGTTCAACTGATAGCTCAATGGAACCAATCTGTTGTTCACCTTCGCTCCAATACAACTGTTCCCAATATCCGTGTGAATATCGTAAGCAAAGTCGAGTATGGTAGATCCTGTTGGCAATACGCGCAAATCCCCTTTCGGTGTAAAAACATAGATCTCATCATTGAACAGGTTCAGTTTGAACTCATTGATGAAGTCCATTGCATTCACATCCGGGCTTTCAAGAAGGTCTCTTATCTCTCCAATCCATCTGTCGAACTTCGATTCACCGTTCTTAGACTCTTTATAACGATAATGTGCAGCTAGTCCTTTCTCTGCTACCTCATCCATGCGTTCCGTGCGGATCTGAACTTCAACCCATTTACCGGTTGGCGACATAACTGTAGTATGCAATGATTCATAACCGTTGGCACGAGGAGTGGATATCCAGTCTCTTAATCGATCTGGTGAAGGCTGATAAAAATCTGTTACAATACTGTAAACTCTCCAACAATCAGGTTTTTCAAGCTCCTGTGGAGTATCTAAGATTATACGAATTGCGAAAACGTCGTAGACTTCTTCAAAAGGAACTCCCTTTGTTTTCATCTTCTTCCAGATGGATGCAATGCTCTTGGTTCGCGCTTTGATCTTGAATACATATCCTTCGCGCATCAAAGCGTCACGAATAGGAGAAGTAAATCTTCGAATAAATCTGTTTCGAACGTCTTTGGTCGACTTTAGCTTATCCTCAATATCCTTGTAGACTTCGGGTTCTGTATACTTGAAAGCAAGGTCCTCAAGCTCTGACTTAACCGAATACAGCCCTAATCTGTGCGCCAAAGGCGCATAAAGGAACTTTGTCTCTGATGCGATCTTGATCTGTTTATCATGACGCATGCTGCCGAGTGTACGCATGTTATGCAATCTATCGGCAAGTTTTATTAAAACAACACGAAGATCATCTGAAATGGTCAATACCATTTTTCTGAAATTCTCAGCTTGCACAGATGCGTTCTCGTCAAATACTTCAGGAATCTTAGTCAACCCGTCTATGATCAATCTTACCTTCTCTCCGAATAGGTCTTCAATGTCTTCAAGGGTGATGTGCGTATCTTCAACGGTATCATGCAACAAGGCACATACCACAGAAGTAGCTCCTAATCCCATTTCTTCCGCGCAGATTCTAGCGACAGCAATAGGATGGTAAATGTAAGGTTCACCCGATTTTCGACGCATTTCCTTGTGCGCTTCAACAGCAACATCAAATGCTTTACGGATAAGTTTTGTGTCCTCTTTACTTCTGTCTTTTACAGTTCGTAAGAGTCCACGAAAGGCATTCAGTATCTCCTTTCTTTCCTGTTCAAGGTCAATATTCGGAAACTGTTCTTGGTTCATTATTTAGCAGGAAGTACTTTCGTAGAAACCTCTCCAAATCCAATTCTAACGCCATCCTTCTCAGAATAACCACGCATGATCACGGTATCATTGTCCAAAATGAATTTTCTCTCCGAACCATCATTCATTTGAAGCGGCTTCGTTCCTTTCCATGATAACTCAAGCATAGAGCCGTATGAATCCGGAGTTGGGCCAGATATCGTTCCTGATCCCATGAGATCTCCAGCACGAACATTACAACCGTTGACCGTGTGGTGCGCAAGCTGCTGCGCCATATTCCAGTACATGTACTTGAAATTCGACTTACAAATGCTTGTTTCTTCTTTTTCTTCAGGTTTAATAGCCACTTCAAGATTGATATCATAAGACTTCTGACCGTCATACTTCAAGTAAGAAAGAACTTCGGGTTCCTGAGACGGACCATCAACTTTGTAAGGCTCCAATGCATCCAGTGTCACGATCCATGCTGAGATCGATGAAGCAAAGTTCTTAGCAAGGAAAGGCCCTAGTGGCACATACTCCCACTTTTGAATATCTCTTGCAGACCAGTCATTGAAAAGCACCATACCAAAGATGTAATCCTCCGCTTCATCTGTAGAGATCGAATCTCCAAGTGCCTTACCGTCGTAAGTGATAAATGCCATTTCCAATTCGAAATCAAGTAAACGACATGGCGCGAAGATCGGATCTTCATCATCAGACGGCTTGATCTGTCCTTTTGGACGATGGATCTCTTCTCCTGAAAGAATGATCGAACTGGCTCTCCCGTGATATCCAACCGGAATCCAAAGCCAATTCGGTAACAAAGCGTTATTCGGATCGCGGAACATTGTCCCTACGTTCGTAGCATGCTCTCTACTTGAATAGAAGTCTGTGTAATCTCCAACCTGAACAGGCATCATCATCTCAACGTTCTCAATTGGTGTCAATACCTGATCAACGTGATGCTGATTCGTTTTCAAATCCTCGAAATCAAAGGAAAATAATTTTGACAGTCTGTTTCTAAGCTTTCTTGTCCCATCCTTTCCTTGTTTCATCAAACTGTTCAATGAATCGGTATCGAAGTCTTCTAAAGTGAAAGGTAGATTCTCCAAATACCCCAAAACGAACAGGGTTTTTAGGTCAATAACCATGTCTCCTATTCTACTTCCAACACGCGGTGTCAAACTCTTCGTTCTAAATACACCAAACGGTAAGTTTTGAATTGGAAAATCACTTCCTGCAGATACATCTACCCACGATTTCAATGATGGATTATTTGCCTCTAAACTCATAATATTCTGTCTTTACTATCTAATTTAAACATTAAATCGGAAATGCATTACATCTCCATCTTCTACTATATATTCCTTCCCTTCAACGTGGAATTTACCGGCATCCTTCACCGCTGATTCACTACCAAAACTTACGAAATCGTTGTACTTGATCACCTCGGCACGAATGAATCCTTTTTCAAAATCTGTATGTATCACACCCGCTGCCTGTGGCGCTGTCATTCCTTTTTTGATCGTCCAAGCTCTTACTTCTTTTTCTCCCGCCGTGAAATACGTTTGAAGATCTAGCAAATTATAAGCTGCACGGATAAGCCTGTTCACACCAGGCTCTTCCAAGCCAAGCTCATCCAAGAACATCTGACGTTCTTCATAAGTATCCAGCTCCGTAATATCAGCCTCGATCTTAGCTCCGATCACAAGTACTTGAGCATTTTCTTTAGCAACATTCTCACGAACCATATCAACGTATTTGTTTCCATCCTTTACAGATGCTTCATCTACGTTACAGAGATACAATACCGGCTTAGTTGTAATCAGGTGGAATCCTTTGACAAATGGTCTGTCATTCTCATCGAAATCCAGTGTACGAGCAGATTGTCCTGCCTCCAACGTTTCCTTGATTTTTACAGCGAGCTCATGTTCCTTCATCGCTTGTTTATCGCCGGACTTAATGATTCTTGAAAGACTGTTTATCTTTTTTTCGATCGTTTCAAGGTCCTTTAACTGCAACTCAGTATCAATAACCTCCTTGTCGCGAATAGGGTCAACAGATCCATCCACATGAACGACGTTTCCGTCATCAAAACATCTTAACACGTGAATGATCGCATCGGTTTCACGAATATTGGCTAGGAACTGGTTACCCAATCCCTCCCCTTTTGAGGCACCTTTAACAAGTCCTGCGATATCCACGATCTCCATTGTCGTAGGGATAACCTTTTGAGGATTAACTAGCTCCTCTAATTTATTTAATCGCTGATCTGGTACTGAGATCGTTCCAATGTTTGGTTCAATCGTACAGAATGGATAATTCGCTGATTGTGCTTTCGCATTCGAAAGACAGTTAAAAAGTGTTGATTTACCAACATTAGGAAGACCAACAATTCCGCATTTTAGTGACATTTAATTCAATTTTTGACAAAGATAACTGAAAGTACGTAAGCGGGAAATTTTAGTATCTTTTCGACCGTAAAAAAATTACAATGAACCGAATTATATCTTTCATCCTTATCACGAGTGCATTGAGCTTGAATCTGCGTGCACAAGATGACTCAACTTTTATAAAAACCATTTACAACATGGCCTTATCGGAAGGTAAAGCTTATGAAGATTTGCGCAGTCTGTGTAAAGACATCGGTGCACGACTGACAGGATCAGCTGAAGCAGAGATGGCTATTGAATGGGGAAAACTAAAAATGGAGAAGTACGGATTTGACAAGGTATATCTGCAGGAAATTAAAGTTCCACACTGGGAGCGTGGAACAAAAGAAGTTGGATGGATCAAATACGACAACGGTGAATTGATCAAAACGAACATGCTTGCTCTAGGCGGATCAATAGGTACTGACGGAGTATTGTCCGGCGAGATCATAGAGTTTAAATCCATGGATGAACTTAAAAATAGTTCAAAAGAAAAAGTCGAAGGTAAGATCGTATTCCTGAATCAACCTATGGATGAGCAGCAGATCAATACATTTAGAGCTTATGGCGGTTGTTACCCGATTCGTGGCAATGGAGCTGTTGAGGGAGCAAAATTCGGCGCGAAAGCAGTTATTATCCGTTCATTAGGACTTCCCGTAGATGAGCATCCGCACACTGGGTCGATGCATTATGAAGATGATGTAGCTAAAATTCCTGCAGCTGCTATTTCAACTAAGGATGCTGAGCTTTTATCCGATCTACTGGAAAAAGGACCACTTGATTTTGTAATGGAGATGGACTGTAGATCGTATCCTGATGTAACTTCTTACAATGTAATTGGAGAGCTAACAGGTACTGACACACCCGATGAGATCATAACTTTTGGAGGTCATCTTGATTCTTGGGATACGGGAGAGGGCGCACATGACGACGGCGCTGGAATTGTGCATTCACTCGAGGCAATGCGTATTTTAAAAACTCTTGGTTATAAGCCTAAAAATACATTGCGGCTTGTGTTTTTTATGAATGAGGAGAACGGTAATAAAGGTGGACAGAACTATGCAAAATGGGTTCATGGAAAAGGTGAAAAGCAAATTGCGGCTGTAGAAAGTGACCGAGGCGGGTTCACTCCACGAGGATTCCATGTTGACGGTAATTCTTCCCAGATCGCGTTTCTCAAACAATTGGAAAAGCATTTCACCCCTTATGACCTTCACATCTTTGAAAAAGGATATGGAGGTGTAGACATCAGTCCCTTGAAAAACTACTACGAAGACATTCCACTATTCGGATTTGTACCTGATTCTCAGCGCTATTTCGATTTCCATCACGCACCAAGCGACGTATTCGAAAATGTGAACAAAAGAGAACTTGAATTAGGGTGTGCATCAATGGCATCATTCCTGTATTTGTTAGACCAGAGCCTGTAATTCATGACATCCCGATGTTGAAAAAAAACCTTCCCATACTGAGGGGTTAATAAAGAATACACTAATTTTGTGCCGAAATAGTTCGTTTAACGGACTTAAACTTTTTATATGGCTCAAGATATTTTTGATAAAATCAGAGAGAACAGAGGACCGTTAGGTCAGTATTCAAAAGAGACACAGGGATATTTTATTTTCCCGAAACTGGAAGGAGAGATCAGCAACAAAATGATCTTTAGAGGTAAGGAGTGTCTTGTATGGTCAGTAAATAACTACCTAGGATTAGCAAACCATCCTGAAATCAGAAAAGTAGATGCTGAGGCAGCTCAAGACTGGGGAATGGCATATCCAATGGGGTCACGTATGATGACGGGACAAACAAGTGAGCACGAAGCACTTGAGAATGAGATCTCGGAATTTATGGAAAAAGAGGATACGATCCTTTTGAACTTTGGATACCAAGGAATGGTTTCAGCTATCGACGCAATCGTTGACAGAAATGACGTAATCGTATACGACAGTGAATCACACGCATGTATCCTTGACGGAATGCGTCTTCATGCCGGAAAACGTTTTGTATTTAAGCACAACGACATGGAGAGCTTCGATAAGCAAATGCAACGTGCTTCTAAGATCGTTGAAGATACGAATGGAGGAATCTTGGTTATTACCGAAGGTGTATTCGGAATGGCAGGTGACCAAGGTAAATTGAAAGAGATCGTTGAATTCAGAAAGTCTGGTAAATATGACTTCCGTCTGTTTGTTGATGATGCCCACGGATTCGGTACACTTGGTGAAAAAGGACAAGGTGCTGGAGAAGCTCAAGGTGTTCACCAAGAGATCGATGTATTATTTGGAACATTTGCCAAGTCAATGGCTTCAATCGGTGCTTTTATTTGTGGTAGCGAGAACCTTATTGAATTCCTTCGTTACAACATGCGTTCACAAGTATTCGCTAAGTCACTTCCGATGCCATTGGTTGTTGGTGCAAGAAAACGACTTGAATTACTGAGAACACAGCCAGAGCACAAAGAGAATCTTTGGAAGATCGCGAGTGCTCTTCAGAAAGGTCTCGTAGAAGCTGGCTTCGATATTGGAGAAACAAACTCAGCGGTAACACCGGTATTCTTGAAAGGTGGACTTGGAGAAGCAACAAATCTTACGTTCGATTTACGTGAGAATCACAGTATCTTCTGCTCTATCGTTATCTACCCGGTAGTACCGAAAGATGTGTTAATGCTACGTTTGATCCCTACAGCGGCCCACACACTTGAAGACGTGAAATACACGATCGACACATTTACTAAGATGAAAGCTAAGCTTGATGCTGGTGAATACAAATCAGAATCTCTGGCAGCAGTTGAAACTGATAAATAAACGATCAACAAAATAATTGAAAGCCGCAGCAATGCGGCTTTTTTTTATTGCCCTTACTTTTGCAGGATATTTTTTAGCAAAGTTAGATCAGCTTCAGTATTGAAGGCATGTAGTGTAATTCGAATGCACTCCTTCCCTTC
>JBMSGX010000045.1:0-12965 GCA_049416285.1 Crocinitomicaceae bacterium
ATTTTCTGGGTTTGGACGGTAGAATATGCATACTTCGGTATCATAGGTTTGATGTCCATCTTATATTTGCGCAAGTCTAATTGGAAAAATAAGATCATATGACAGCTAAAGATTTTAGTATTGTATTCATGGGAACGCCTGAATTCGCTACGCATTCACTCAAAGTATTACATGAAGCGGGCATCAATATCAAAGCTGTTATTACCGCACCAGACAAACCAGCTGGACGAGGTCAGAAGCTAAGAGAAAGCGATGTGAAAAAATATGCGGTCTCACAAGGATTGAAAGTTTTACAACCTACAAACTTGAAAGCAGAGGAATTCATCACAGATTTAGCTACTTTGGATGCAGACCTGTTCGTTGTGGTTGCCTTTAGAATGCTCCCGGAAGTTGTTTGGGGAATGCCTTCAAAAGGAACCATTAATCTTCATGCTTCTCTCCTACCTCAATTCAGAGGTGCTGCGCCTATAAATTGGGCCATTATTAATGGTCAAAAAGAAACGGGTGTCACTACATTCTTTATTGAGAGAGAAATTGACACTGGAAAAGTGATTGCACAAAGCAAAGCAGTAATTGGTAAAAATGAAACCGTCGGAGAACTTTATAACCGCCTAATGAACCTGGGTGGAGATCTATTACTTAAAACAGTTAATGATATTTCAGAAGATAAAGCGGAAGGTATTCCTCAAGCCGAACTAATCAAAGAAGAGTTACTGGAAGCACCGAAGATCTTTAAAGATGATTGTCGCTTAGACTTTGACCAACCTGCAGAACAAGTGCACAATCAAGTAAGAGGACTTGACCCATACCCCGGAGCTTGGTGTAAACTAACAGAAAAGGAAACGGGTAAGACCAAACTGTTTAAGTTATATGCGTCAGCAGTTTCCGAAATGCGTGTTAGTGGAGATGGATCTATGAAATCAGACAGTATTGGACTACTATTTCCATGCAGTGATTACTATATATATATAAAAGAGGTTCAACCCGAGGGTAAAAGAAGGATGAAATTCAAAGAGTTTTTGGCAGGAAATAACATTGAAGATTATCAAATCGAATCAAAAAAGACCTAGAACCCGCATATTTACTGCGTTTCTGGGCTAGTTATCCACAAAATAGCCCAGTTATTCACAAAATAACCCGTTTTTTACCGCTATCTCTTGCGTGGCAAGGTTTTTCAGATATATTTGTTTCGATAATTAATTAAACAATCTAAAAAACCAAATCTTATGAACAAAGCAGAATTGATTGATGCTATCGCATCTAACGCTGGTTTATCAAAAGCTGATGCTAAGAAAGCATTAGACGGATTCGTTGACGCAACAACTTCAGCATTGAAAAAAGGAGACAGAATTTCTCTAGTTGGATTCGGATCTTTCTCAGTTTCTAAAAGAGCTGCAAGAACAGGACGTAACCCACAAACTGGAAAAGAAATCAAAATCGCTGCTAAAAACGTAGTACGTTTCAAAGCAGGATCTGATCTTTCTACTAAGGTTAACTAATCTATTCCAATAGGAAATTTAAAAGGGAACCGGTTTCGGTTCCCTTTTTTTAATCAATGACAGTCAACGATCATATACTCGCCAAGTACTACGAGGTCATTTCGGAAAGCAAGCAGGACATGTTCGACAGAATAGCCGCTGACCGCACAAATTACCTAACGGTAGTAATGGAGAATATTATGAAAGACCATAATGCCTCTGCAGTATTGCGAACGTGCGACTGTTTCGGCATCCAGCAACTCCATACGGTTGAAAAGGGAGTCAAATACGAAATCCAACGAGAAATAGCTCGAGGTGCGGGCAACTGGGTTGACCTTAAATCATATCATGGAGAAGCCCCCGTAAAGAATTGTTTTAAAGAACTAAGGGAAAAGGGATATCGAATCATTACTACTTCACCTCATGCTGAAAAAACCATACATGAGCTAGACCTTTCTTCACCAATTGCACTAGTTTTAGGAACTGAATGGCATGGAGTCAGTGAAGAAGCTATTGAAGCTTCGGATGAACTGGTAAGCATTCCCATGTATGGATTTACAGAAAGCTTTAATGTCAGTGTTTCTGCTGCACTTATGCTAAACGTATTGAGGCACCGACTCACCAAAGAGGATTTTGAATGGAAATTAAATCACGATGAACAAACCGCCGTGAAGATCAAATGGTGCGAAAAAATTGTCAAAGAAGGACCACGTGTAACTAAGGAGTTCGAGAGAAGAATATTAGAAAAAGAATAATATATTTGTAAGCACTAGATAATTAAATTAATTAACTAAAATAAACAGCTATGGGTAAAGGAGATAGAAAAACGAAAAAAGGTAAAAGAATATTAGGAACCTACGGGAACTCGCGTAAACGCAATACTGCATCTCCAGCAGCACCGGTAGCTAAGAAAGAAGAAAAGAAAGCTGCAGCTAAGAAAGCAACAACAGCTAAGAAAGCAACAACAGCTAAGAAAGCAACGACAGCCAAAAAGACTACAGCAGCCAAAAAGACAACGACTGCAAAAAAAACTACCGCAGCTAAGAAAACAACAACTGCCAAAAAGACTACAACGAAAAAAACAGCCTCCAAGAAAGAGGATTAAGATAATGACGGCTGCCGAAAGGCAGCTTTTTTTTTACACTATAAGTTTACATCAAACAACTAAACATGAAACACAATTTCGGAGCCGGACCTTGTATTTTACCACAAGGTGTTTTCAAAGAAGCTGCTGAGGCAGTAGTAGATTTCAATGGATTATCTCTTTTGGAGGTTTCCCATAGAAGTGCTGATTTTGTTATGGTAATGGATGAAGCCAGAGATCTTGTAAAAAAAGCACTGAACGTTCCTAATGGATATACCGTTTTGTTCCTTCAGGGAGGCGCATCACTTGGTTTCACAATAGCGGCCTTGAATATGATGCGGGACACAAAAAAGGCTGCCTATGTTAACACGGGAACCTGGGCGACAGGCGCGATTAAAGAAGCTAAAGCTGTTGGGATTGATGTTGCCATTGCAGGAAGCTCGGAAGATAAGAACTTCTCCTATATCCCCAAGGATCTGGAGATCCCTTCATCAGCGGATTATTTCCATTTTACAAGTAACAACACGATCTTCGGGACACAATTCAAAGAGTTTCCTAATACAGCACTTCCATTGGTTTGTGATATGTCCTCTGATATATTCTCAAAAGAGATCAATGTTTCAGACTTTGATCTGATCTATGCTGGTGCTCAGAAAAATCTTGGTCCCGCCGGCGCTACACTATATATTGTAAAAGACGAGGTACTAGGAAAATCTTCAAGTCCATTTATGCCTAAATACTTGAACTTGAAGAACCATGCAGATAAAGATTCAATGATGAATACACCACCTGTATTCTCTGTTTACGCTTCAATGCTTAACCTTAGAGACCTTATAGCTAATGGAGGCGTAAAGGGTGCTGAAGAACGAAACAATGCGAAAGCAGATCTACTCTATTCTGAGATTGACAATAACGGATTATTTGAAGGAACTGCTGCATTGGATGACAGATCAAACATGAATGTCACATTCCTGATGAAAGAAGACGCTTTGAAAGCTGATTTCGACAAGATGTGGAATGATGCTGGAATTGTTGGCCTTAAGGGACACAGATCAGTTGGAGGGTATCGTGCTTCAATGTACAATGCACTTCAGCTTGACAGCGTAAAAGTGCTAGTAGACGTAATGAAAGAATTCACAAGAACTAAAGGATAAGATGAAAATTTTAGCAAACGACGGAATTTCGACGGCAGGAATTGATGTTTTATCAAATGCCGGATATACTGTGATCACAGATAAGGTTGAACAAGGTGACTTGATCAACTATATCAACAGTGAAAATATTGAAGTATTACTTGTAAGAAGTGCGACAACGGTTCGTCAGGATATGATCGACGCATGTCCAGGACTTAAGCTGATCGGACGTGGTGGTGTTGGAATGGATAATATTGATGTGCAATATGCCCGCGACAACGGAAGAGTTGTCATCAATACTCCGGGTGCCTCAAGTCAGTCTGTAGCTGAGCTTGTTATGGGCCACATGTTTGCTATCTCAAGATCATTGAATGATTCTTACAAGAACATGGCCACCGGTGATTTCAAAACATTGAAAAAGAAATACGGAAAAGGCGTTGAGCTAAGAGGAAAGAAACTAGCAATTATTGGTTTCGGGAAAATTGGCCAAAGTCTTGCTTCATATGCTATTGGATGCGGAATGGATGTTGCTGCAGTTGACATTTTCACAGAGCCAAGAACAATCAACTTAGAGTTAGGAAATGGTATTTCCACTTCAACGACTATCGTTCCTAGCGAAGATATGACTAATGCATTGGAAACTGCCGATTATATTTCTCTACACGTGCCAAAGCAAGCAGATGGCTCTGCCGTTATCGGTAAAAAGCAATTTGATCTAATGAAAGAGGGAGTACGCATTGTAAATGCCGCACGTGGTGGGGTTATTAATGAGGATGATCTTCTTGAAGCATTGTCATCAGGTAAAGTTGCGTCTATCGCATTGGATGTATTTGAAAATGAGCCGAATCCGAGAGCTGATTTATTGAACCACGAAAAAATAGCTTGTACACCTCACGTAGGTGCTGCTACAGTTGAGGCTCAGGATAGAATTGGTGTTGAACTTGCAGAAACAATTATTGCTAACTTCGGGACTCATTAGTTAGTACCGCATGGCAGATGTAATACCATTTAAAGCGTTAAGGCCGACAAGAGATAAAGTGCACCTTGTCGCTACAAGACCTTATTACACCTATAAAAAGAATGTCCTCAAGGCTAAACTTGAGGACAATCCTTTTACTTTTCTTCATATTATAAATCCTGAATTCAAGCATCCGGAGATTTCACTGGACAGCTCACAAGAGCGTTTTGAATTGGTGGAGAGATCTTACCACGAATTCATAGAGGAAGGAATCTTGATGCGCGATCAGGCGCGACACTTTTACTTATATCGCCAACTGAAAAATGATCACGAGTACATCGGAATAATTGGTGGAGCGAGTATTAAAGAATATAACGAAGGTAAGATCAAAAAGCACGAAGCAACACTTACTTCCAGAGAAGTATTATTTACTGAATATCTCGACACGGTTGGGTACAACGCAGAGCCTGTGCTCCTCACATATCATGATAATGGAACAAACCTGGAGCAGATAATTCAACAAAAGCTACTTGAACGTCCTGAATATGAATTCACAACTACAGACCGGATCACTCACGAACTATGGTTATTTTCAGACCTCGAGGGAATCGAAATAGGACATGAATTCAGCCAAATAACAGAAATGTACATTGCAGACGGACATCATCGCTCTGCCTCTTCTGCTCGCTTGAAAGACCTAAGACTCGATAACGAGCAAGAATTCAAGAATGAAGACTACTTTCTGGCTTACTTCATGAATGAGCAACGCATAAACATTCTCGAGTTCAACCGATTGGTGAAATCAATTAACGACATGTCCGAGGACGCGTTCCTTCAAAGGCTTGATACAGCATTCGAAGTGCGCAATCTTGAACATCATGAGAAACCGGAGCACCCTTATGAAATCTCAATGTGCTTGAAGGGTAAATGGTTCAAACTAACACTAAAGGAAGAATTGATCGTCTCGGATCATCCTGTTAAATCCTTGATCCCGGAAGTCTTAACAGAACACGTACTCACTCCAATCCTAGGAATCGAAGATCTCAAAACAGATAATAATATTGCATTCGTAAGTGGAGATACGCCATTGAAGAAGATTGAAAAATCAATACTGAAAGGCAATTTTGATGTAGGATTCATCCTCTATCCACTCACAATTGATCAAGTTAAAAGTGTCGCGGACAATGACATGATCATGCCCCCAAAATCTACATGGATAGAACCAAAACTTAGAAGTGGGTTAACCATTTATAAGATCGAAGAATGATTACTGATAAGCTGAATGAAATAAGATCGCAATTAGGCGATAATGTTACACTTGTGGCTGTTTCGAAAACAAAGCCGAATGAAGCTATTATTGAAGCATACAAGGCGGGGCAGCGTGTTTTTGGCGAGAACAAAGTTCAAGAACTGGTTGAAAAAGCGGAGACGTTACCTAAAGACATTGAATGGCATTTAATAGGACATCTTCAGCGTAATAAGGTGAAATATATAGCGCCATTTGTCTCACTTATTCATGCCGTGGACAGTCTACGTTTACTTCAGGAAATCAATAAGCAAGCAGCGAAGAATAATCGAACAATCGACTGCCTGTTGCAGTTTCATATTGCTGATGAAGAAACAAAGTTTGGATTGGATGAAAATGAAGCTATGGAGTTACTTCACTCTGAAGTATATCAAAACATGAATAATGTTAGAATCTGCGGAGTTATGGGAATGGCCACTTTTACAGAAAATGAGGAACAAGTACGTGCTGAATTCTCAAAACTTCATGAGCTATTTGAGAAACTTAAAACAGCTCATTTCTCTTCAAATGCTGCATTCAGGACAATATCTATGGGCATGAGCGGAGATTGGAAAATTGCGATTGAAGAAGGCAGTACCATGATCCGCGTAGGGAGTTCTATTTTTGGATCACGATGATGAAATACCTGTTTTTTTTATTGCCTTTTATATCTCTAGCGCAGAATTCACCGGCAGACGTGGAGCAGCTTCGTCTGGAGCATTTGGAGGAGTTATTAGACACTTCCACAAACATATTGAATCTAGAAGAAATTGAAGAGTTTGAAGGACTTGATTACTTTGATTATGATTCTACGTATGTGATCAAAAGTAAGATCAAAGGTTGTAAAGGAAAACCATTCGAAATGATCACTACAACTGAACGAAGACCAGTCTACAGAAAATATGGTCATATTGTTTTCGAATTGAACGGGACTAAGAATAAACTCAATATTTATCAACCGGTCATCAATGCGAAAAATAAGGAGTTCGGAGATTATCTCTTTATCCCATTTCGTGACAAAACCTCCGCAAATGAAACATATGGTGGCGGCAGGTATATAGACATGGCACTTCCTTCGAACAAAAGTGTTACAATTGACTTCAATTTGAGTTATAATCCATACTGTGCGTATTCATATCGTTACTCCTGTCCGGTACCTCCCGCGAGTAATACATTGAATGTTGAAATTAAAGCTGGAGAGAAAACTCCACTGGCACATTAATTGATAATAAATTACATTATTTTCGCACTCTATGAAGATTCTGAAAGTTATACTCTTTTCGTTCGCGTTTGCAACATACTCTCTTGCACAACCCTATAAGACTATTGCTAAGTTCAAGCCTTACAAATGGATGGTTGGTGTTCATTGGAATGCTGTGGAAGATGATGGTAAACCGCTAGGTGGGATATTCAATTTTGCCAATTCCTGGAATATGCCCTTTTTTCCATCAAAGGTTACAGTTGACAGGTATTTTGACAATGGATGGAGTATTGAAGGAGCGGCTGCATACAATCGCTACAAATCAGGAAAGCAAATTAATAACCTGACAGATGTTTCCTCTATCTTCCTTTCGTTCGATGTAGCTGCAAAAAAGAGTTTTTACATGAACTATTATCCAAAAGCGAAATGGATCGAGCCATATATCAACATGGGAGTTGGTTATACGTACAGAAGCGCTGACGCCAATGTGTTTTCTCACGCACCAACTTTAAATGTAGGTCCTGGTATCAATTTTTGGATCAACGACTTTGGAATTCAATTACAATCTTACGCGAAATTTGGACTTTATCCTGGATTCTGGACAAGGAGCGGTGAAAACTACCTGCACCACTCTATAGGTGCCGTTTACAGATTCAGTGAGTTTGAGAAAAATGACAGTTCTTTTGACAAGCGCCGCTACCCATGGGCGAAGAAGAAAAAACGCTTTAAGAAGAAAGAAGGCCATTAGGCATGAGCAAACTTCGTTTTTACATATTCGCACTTATAATTCTAGGGTTCTCTGATGTTGCTCTGGCTCAGCCATACAAAACTATTCAGGGTTACAAACCCTACAAATGGATGTTTGGACTTCATTGGAATATTGTGGAAGACGATGGGAGTAAATTCTCTGGCCTGTTCGACACGCAGAACGCATGGAATATGATGATAGTCCCAACGAAGTTCACCGTTGACAGATATTTCAATTACGGATGGAGTCTGGAAATGGCCGCAGCTTACAACAAGTTCGAGGACAGTAAAACCATTAATGATACAACAGGACTCGCTTCAAACTTTGCATCATTTGATGTAAATGGAAAGTATAGTTTTTATCCAAGCTATAATCCAAGAGCGCGATGGATCGATCCGTATTTCACATTTGGAGTAGGTTATACATACCGTGACAATGCAAACGTATCAGCACACTCGCCTTCTGTGAATCTTGGAGGAGGGTTAAATTTCTGGATCAGAAATTGGGGATTACAGCTGGCCTCCCAGGCAAAACTAAATGTATGGCCGGGAATCTGGGATGCCAACAACCACGAAAGCTATTTACACCACAGCATAGGAATCGTTTATAGAACGACGACTCCCGTCCACACGAATGGTTACTTCGGGAAGAAGAAATACGGTTGGGCAAAGAAAAGTAAGCGCTACAAAAAGAAAAAGGGTCACTAAACCTGAGCGATCATGAAAAGCTCATTTCCAGAGCGCGGTCCAACAGAATTATAGCAGGACTCCAAATGAATAGACTTAAAGTGCTTACTTAAATAAAGTAAATACTCTTCTCTATCTCCACCGAATGGTGGACCACCTTCGAAATGCGTGTCAAATAAGACACCGACATATTTTCCTCCTTTATTCAATAAAGAACCCACCTTAGCTATATATTTCTCACGTAATGATGGATCAATAGCGCAAAACAAGGTTTGCTCAATGATCAAATCATACTTCTTGTCATGCGCAAAAATATCTCCATGGATCACATGACCTTTCGGGAATCCATCTACCCGCTCAAGGAAATTATTAAGTGGTTCTTTGGCAATATCGATCAAGTATACATTCTTAAACCCATTTCTTTGTAGATACTCGGCTTCATGAGCATTTCCGCAACCAGGAATTAAAATTGTCAGCTCCTTATTCTCCAGCTGATCAAAATACTCAACTAATGGCGGTGATGCTAAACCTAAATCCCAACCAGTCTTTCCTTCTTGATATCGCTGACTCCAAAATTCTTCTGAAAGGTGCTCATTCATAACTTCACTATTTTAATCGGTTGTTGATCATCTAAAAAACAAAGATAGATTCCTGACAAGAAACCTTCAGCATTCATAGTTACTTTATCAGTAAATCTAATTTCCTTGTGCAGCCGACCGGACAGATCGATCAATTGAAGTGTATGCTCTCCAGAAAGTTCAATGTTAAAAGAAGACGAAAATGGATTCGGAAAAATGTTAGCAGATTCAGTTTTTTGACTAATCCCTAACTCCTGCACGTTTATTAAACCAATTGCATCCAGATCAAATCCACCAGACTCAAAAGGAGTTGGATACGGATCGTTAATAAGGTTTCCATAGGCGTCAAAAGATCCGTATATCGGATCAATTGATCCTACCACATCAATTAAACGGATATAATTTACCTCTGAGATGTCCACAGCACTTGAATCGCTTAACTCACTCAGGTCAAACGGAGTTCCATAGCTTTGTCTGTATTTTCCGGCAAGATTATTTACCATGCGGCAATCCGAACTGGAAAAATTATCGATCTGGTTTGTCACCGGTATTTCGGAGGTGCTGACGAAACGAACAAAATCAACTCCATTCGTGCTAACTTCTACGAATGCAAACTCCATATAATGATCAACGAATCCATTCTCGAAAATCGCAAAATCTGGACCTGGACCATCAAATATTGGTCTCTCCAATTGAACAACTGCTTCCCCTCCATCTCCCAATGAAACGACTGAAATGCCATCTGCCGCTCCAATCGCATCCTGTGCTGTTCCATAAGTGGTGAAACCCAAGCCTGGAATAGCAATATCAAGATATCCCCTGCTCACGGTTAAATTTGACACCCATTCCAATATGATCGAGGAATCAGAATGAATTGCAGTACTTCCCGGCACACCGGGTTCAGGTGCGAAACTTTGAGCGTAACTGGAAAACGAAAGCAATATGTACCCTATCAATAACCTCATGGCAATACGATTAGATCTGTAGGATTTAATCCAACATGATAATCCTTGACAAAATTCCCGTTCACGTCATACGCTCGTACATAACCCGTATTCGAGTATCCCATTGCATCTAAAACATAGATCAGTTGATCCTGTTCGTTAAATACTGCTTCATACACCGTAGTAATGTTTGCCGTATTGATCAGATCAGCATTTGTTAATTGTTCAGAAACCGCATTAAACACACCAATAGAGACTCCTCCAGCGTTTTCATAGGTAATCAGGAACTCATCTGGTCCAAAAGGATTGATTTCAAGTACATCTGTTAAGAGGTCTGTAGTCTGAAATGTGGCTGGATCGATCTTTACCAATTTGGAAGGGATAGCACCATAATCCCCTCTTGAGATCACGTATATGTTGCCGTTTGAACTCGCTTCAATATCACCCGGGTTCAATCCCACAGTAACTTTAATTAGTTCAGCATCTGTATTTAGGTCGATCACGGAAACTGTAGAATCCATCGTCGGGAAATTCAAACCACCGGAATTTGAGACGTATAGGTAGTCATTCAACTGCGTCATTCCATCAGGATTCCAACCTACGGCTATCCGATTTAAAACAGTTCCAGTAACGGTATCCAAAACATCCACGAATCCGTCAAAACAAGAAATATAGACTTTTCCATTGTGTCCCTCTAAATAGCGAGGTTGCTTAGCCATGCCTCCGGCCTCCATTATCACCTGATTTGAAGCCTTAAAAGTATTTGCGTCAAGTATTTCTATTGTACTCGATGCATTCACTGCAACGTAGATCTTACTTCCATAGTGCAACAAGTCGTTTCCGGTATCACCTAAGTGACGATCATTTACAACATTGAAAACTCCATTTGAAACAGCCTCATTTGATTTATTGATCCAGGAAATGCTTGAGTTATTTTGCTGAAACAACCCCTCACACAATACAACAATGCCGTTGTTAAACCCTTCGATAGTTACAGGTTCCGGTTTGTCCTTTTTACAGGAAATCAAAACCAAACCAAACACAAATATGACGGGTAATTTAATTGAGTCCATAGCGAAGTTTAATTAAATAATTCCTCCCAGGCATCACGAATCCTCTAATAAATGCATATTGGGTATCAAATATGTTTTTTATCACTCCCTGTAGGGATAATGTGTGCTTTTGATTGTCGATCAGAGTATATTTTAAAGAGATATCACTGATGAAATAACCATCCTCTAAATTGTCATAATTGTTTTCATTCAACACATATCTAAACCCCACCAAATAATTACTCACGTTCAACTGTATACCTCTTAACTTTACACCAAGATCAATAGACCCCGTATGATTTGGGACATAAGCGATTTGATGCAAGTAAGTCGGAGATTCTGAATTACTTATATCTAATACGGATTGTAACTGATAATTGAATGTCGCATACAGATCAACACCTTTTAATTCGACCGTTGTATTGTTTGCGAAAACGACACTTCCAGCAAGTGTTTTGTGAATGTTTTGAATCGACCATATGAACATGTTCTTTGTAGGTACGGCAACGATCTTGTTGTCGACATAGCTCGAATTTAGCCATAGATCAAAAACGGTTCTCATCCTTCCTTTTTTTATGCTTTTAGTCAAACTATACTTGAATTGATAGGCATTTTCAGGAAGAAGGTCCGGATTTCCAATCCCTCCAAAATAAAGCTCATTGAAGCTAGGCAAACGGTACGTGTTGGACAACTCAAAACTGTTTAACCAGCTGGCTCCAGCGCGAAAGAACTTCACTCTCGGCATCAAGCGTTGATAGTTTCTACGACTTTCTTGTTGCTGCGAAACAATATAAGCTCCAAGCTGATAATGCGTTTCCCAGCTACCTATGTGATGTTCATATCTGGAAAAACCGGCGATGGTCATTCTCAACGGATCATTGAAGTCAACACCGTCGGTGAAAAGTGTCTCAAGACCAACTGAAACTCCCGTTTCAAGCTTTGATCTATTGAAAACGTGAAAACTTGAATAACCCAACGTATGTCCCTGTTCACGATATACATTTCGTAGAAAGCCATTCTGATTCAAGTATGACGGATCCAAATATTCCGTTTCTCTTAACAAGCCCGAATAATAGGATCTCACAAAATTAGAATTACCATGATACGCAACGTCCAAATCTGCGGACATTTCGTCTGTCGACATTCGTTCATCACGATAATCATTGTAAAGTATGATCGCTCCAGGTAATTCTTGATCGATCTTCTTACCAGAGAGTCTCAATCTTCCACTCCATTTTTTCGAAAAATCTATTCCACCGGCAATGGACGCTACTTTTTCTTCAAATTGATTATTATTTCTTCTTTCAATACTACTGTGAGCTCCATTATTCCTTGTATAAAAGAAATCTCCATTCGATCTTCTGTAATATCCGAAAGCTGATAAAAAAGAACGATCTGTCGATTGTTTGAAGCGCATACCTCCATCATATGTATTAAATGAACCGACTCCAAGGTTAATGTTCAATTCAGTTCCTTTTTTCCTGCTTTTATACAAAAGACCAGAACCCAATAGTAATGTTGTTCCCGATAATCTGCTTTTCACCGGAAGAAGCCGGTTTTTCAGCTGATCATCTTCCAATGAAACACTGCTTATACCTTCAACCTGGATTTGACTCAAATTTACTTGCCCAGCAAGTAAGTTCTGAGTTAAAAACCCATCGATCAGTACTGCGCTATGCTGTGCACCCATTCCATTAAATGAAATAGTTTTAAGAGCACCAATGGCCCCGTATGACCTAATAGTTGTTCCCGGCAACTTTTGAAGCAGATCTCCAACATCGACTGGAGCAAGTGCTTCAATCACATCTTTTTCAATGA
>JBMSGX010000046.1:0-12783 GCA_049416285.1 Crocinitomicaceae bacterium
CAATTGGTTATGGAATGGAACTGCTATTGGTTTATCTGCACAGTTGGCGACGGCGCCCTTGACGCTGTACTATTTTCATCAGTTCCCCAATTATTTTGTCATCAGCAATCTGGGTATTATGTTACTCGCGGCAGTTCTGATGTTTACGGCGCTATTGTATGTAATCACATTTCAACTTACTTTTCTAAGAGTGATTTTACTTTTCACCTTGAGCTTCCTAGTGTCTGTTTTGATCAGTTTTATTGGTTGGGTAGATGGATTGCCTTGGAGTGTAGCTCGAGGGTTTGAATTAAATATGATTCAGGTGCTGCTTTATTTCACTGGTCTCATATTTCTTATTAATCTCACGTATTACAAGTGGTTTCAAGTGTCTGGACTAATTGCAATTTTTACATTCGTTTTTTGGATCCAATTTGATCGCTACCAGAACCTAACTTCGAACCATTTGATTATCGCTAATAATGACCTGCCGATTTCATTTTTGCGTATGAACGATCGAAGTATCTGTATCACAACAGAACCTGAATTGCGTAAGAGAGATCTTATGATCGTTAAGGATTATTTGAAGATCTATCCCGGGGAAATAGAGTATGTGTTATTAACTCCGAAAGCTACTTTTTCTGCTAATCGACATGCGCTGAGCGTTCATAGAGAACGTGACGGATTATTCTTCGAGGTGAGAGAAAAGAGAATTAAACTCTTGACGGGTGTTAGGGGCGAATCAACGAAAAATGCATCGTCCTTAATTGTTGCAATGCCTTTCAGTAATGCCGAGGCAGATCATAATCTGGGTGAGGGAGCATTTGTATTTAGACTGTGAGGTTGTTGAGGCATTAATGGCTTATAGAATTACAAGAATCTTAACAAAATTTGGATAGAAACAGGTGCTTCACTTTTGTCCTGTATCTGATGGATTCACTACATTTGCGCATACCTTATTTCCATGCGCCTGTTACAATTGAACATCCTTTTGATTTTCTTGCTATTTGCAGGTGAAGCAGCGGCGCAGCAATCTTACATTATCAAACGAACTTCTGAGAAAATTGAGTTAGATGGATTGCAGAAAGAAGCTTCTTGGAATACTGTTCAGCCAGCTACAGATTTTGTCATCAGCTATCCCAATTTTGGAGTCAAATCGGAGTTCAGGTCTGAGGTGAAAATGCTGTATGATGACAATAACCTCTACATCGCTGCAAATTTTTATGATCCAAATCCTGATTCAGTAAACTATTTTTTCTCGCAGAGAGATAATGTAGGGAATGCTGATTGGTTTAAGGTGGTTATCGATCCTTACGCGCAAGGAATTAGTGGTTTTTCATTCAGTGTGACTGCGGCCGGGGTTGAACTGGATGCGTTGGAATTCACAGAAGGCAGCGACGGAAGCTGGAATTCTGTTTGGAAGAGTAAGGTTGTTCCCATGGATTATGGTTGGAATGTAGAGATGAAGATTCCATTTTCCGCATTGCGTTTTCCGAATAAAGATGTGCAAGATTGGAATATTAATTTTCATCGTCAAGTGCGCAGAATTCGCCAACTTTCTACCTGGTGCCCGGTTGATCCGGAGGTTTTCGGGAACTTGGTTCAATGTTCTCCATTGGAAGGGTTGAAAGACATTAAGTCACCGATACGTCTTTCCTTTACTCCATATTCGACGGGTTATCTGGAAAATTCATTTGATTCAGAATTAGGTAGACAAACATGGAAGAGTAGAATAACTGGTGGGATGGATGTCAAGTATGGTATTAACGATGCGTTCACACTTGATGTCACGTTGATTCCAGATTTTGGACAAACGGTTTCTGATCAGCAGATATTGAACCTTGGGCCTTTTGAAGTGCGTTATAATGAAAACAGACCGTTCTTTTTAGAAGGTACGGACCTCTTTTCCATAGGAGGTGTTTTCTATTCCAGAAGAATAGGAGGGAATCCTTATTATCAATACGACATTGACCTTAACGATGGAGAGCAAGTGGTTTCAAATCCTTCTATTTCGCCGATCATTAATGCATCTAAAGTTTCCGGAAGAACTAAAGGAGGACTGGGGATTGGTGTTTTTAATGCAGTGGAAGGTACCGCAAGAGCTACAATTGTAGATTCAAACGGAAATCACCGCTATGTTGAAACGAACCCACTTTCGAACTATAACCTTGTTTCCTTCTCTCAAAACTTAAAGAACAACAGTAGCGTCTCATTTCTAAATACCAATGTTTTCCGTGCAGGAGCTGCACATGATGCAAATGTAAGCGTTGCTAGTGCAAGGATCTTTACGAAGGATAGAAAATACAGTGTTCAGAATGTAACAAAAGTATCTATGCTGATGAGGGATAACCTAGAGGTTGGTCACTCGCAATGGATGAAAGTGAGTAAGGTTGCGGGGATTTGGCGCTACGGTTTAAGCTACGGTGAAGAAAGTGATACGTACAACCCTAATGATCTTGGTTTCTTGAGAGCAAATAATAGTCGTTGGTACCAAATAGATTTGAATTGGAATCATTTTGAACAGGACAAGATCTTCCTAAGAAGATGGGCAAATGCCAATATCTTTTATGAGGAACTGTACAGTCCTCGCAAGTTCAGTAATTTGAGAATAAACTGGGGTTACAGAGGTACGCTCAAGAATTTTACAACCACCGGATTAAATGGTACATTTAGTCCGGTAGGCGAGGTGAATCACTTCGAGTCACGAAAATTTGGTCGAGAGGTTAATTTTGCTCCAAGTGTAGATTTTGGGGGATTTATCAGTACGGATTACAGCAAAGTATTTGCTTTTGATACGCGGTTCTGGTATAAGAAATTCATGAATCCTGGGCAATTTGGATTTAGTGTAAATGCAAGTCCAAGAGTTCGTTTTTCAGACAGAATATTTATTGTTTGGAGGACAGCTTATGACAGGTATGAAGGTGATTATGGGTATGTTTCGCCAAAAGAAAGCGGTTATGATGATCAAATCATCTTAGGAACGCGTACAAGAGACATAGTTGTTAATTCTTTGAGTGGCGAGTGGACGTTCACTAATCGAATGGGGCTCGATATTCGTTTGAGACATTACTGGCAGCAGGTCGCTTATCAGGGGTTTGAAAGGTTGCTGGATGAAGGTGAAACAATGGAGACGAGTTATTTTCCGTTGAACGAAAATGGAGAGTCAGCACATAACACCAGCTATAACGCCTTTACATTAGACGTCAATTATCGATGGATTTTCTGGCCTGGAAGTGAGTTGCGAATCGTTTACAAAAACAACTTGTTCAACAGTCAAAACCGTTTGGACGGAACTTACTTTAATACCTTTGAGGACTTGTTCCAACAGCCACAGATCAACAGTATCTCATTGAGGCTTTTGGTATTTGTTGATGTGCTCTATTTTAGAGCGAAAAATCGGGGGCAGTAAAAAAGGCCCCGAAAACGGAGCCTTTCTGCAAGTAGAGATTGCCTCTATTTATCTGTTTAACATCACTGGCATAACCAGCATTAAGATATCCTCGTTTTCTTCCTGCTGAGAAGGTTTGATCAATCCTGCGCGACTAGGCTCGGACATTTCAAGTTTCACCTCAGTAGTGTCAATATTACTCAACATTTCTACAAGGAAACGTGAGTTGAATCCGATCTCCATATCCTCTCCAGAATAGTTACACGTCAAACGCTCATTCGCTTCATTTGCAAAGTCGATATCTTCAGCCGAAAGTGATAACTCAGAACCAGCCAGTTTTAACTTGATCTGGTGTGTTGTTTTATTAGCGAAGATCGATACACGTTTGATCGAGCTCAAGAACTGAAGTCTGTCGATCATCAATATATTTGGGTTCTCTTTTGGAATTACGGCTTCGTAATTCGGGTATTTCCCATCGATCAGACGACAGATCAATACCATGTCATTAAATGTAAATACAGCGTTTGAGTCGTTGTATTCCATTTGAACTTCTTCTTCACCCTTTAGGTTTGTTTTCAAAAGGTTCAAAGGCTTTTTCGGGAGAATAAATGCAGAGCTTCCTGTCGCCTGAGAATCAGTTCTAGTATAACGTACCAACTTGTGTGCATCCGTTGCTACAAAAGTGATGCTCTCCGGTGAAAACTCGCAGAAAACTCCGCTCATTACCGGTCTCAGGTCGTCGTTCCCGGTTGCAAACAATGTTTTATTGATCGCATTCAATAGAATGTCTCCTGAAAGTCTTGTTGAGCTCGCTCCTTCCAGTTCCGGAGTTTTAGGGAATTCATCACCGTCAAACCCAACCATCTTCGATTTACCGTTGTCATAAGCGATCTCTATCGAAAAGTTATCCATGTTCACGTGGAATGTACAGGGTTGGTCCGCAAGTGTTTTAAGAACATCCAAAAGGATCTTTGCTGGAACTGCGATCTTACCGTCCTCCTTCGATTCTTTAAGTTCCATCGAAGTGCGCATTGTCGTCTCAAGATCAGACGCTGAAACTGTCAGCTGACCGTCGTTTATCTCGAATAGAAAATTATCCAGAATAGGCAGGGTGTTGCTAGTGCTTAAAACACCTGAAATCCCTTGTAAATGCTTAAGTAAAGTTCCGCTAGATATTACAAAATTCATTGAGTCGATTTTTATCGTCTCAAATCTATCCAATTCTTACCTTAAATTCACCCTGAGGCTCTCACTTTTCCCCCAGAGTTATCAACAATTTGTTAGTTTTTCTGGACTCTTCCGTTGTGCGTTTTCAGACCTGAAAGATCCATGCTCGGGAAGTACACATGTCCAAGTAAGATCTTGTCGAAATGGAAATACTGACATTTTACTAATGCACCTGAAGGAACTTCACACCAGAACAAATCGTTATTAGTGTTTACGATCTCCATTGATTCATTGGCCATCATGTCGTTCTCCTCAACAGTTTGAATCCTGTAGAGTTTTAATGCTGTGCTGTTTCCATTCATCTCTTCTACCGTCAGAATACAGAACGGTTCTGTTCTTCGAACACTGTCAACCTGAGCTGCGTTCAGCTCGTAATTTGGTCGGTTGAAGTTGATGTCCTTGTAGTTGTTCAAGTATCTAAATACGTTCGATGTATCTATCTCAGGAAGCAGTTTCCCTTGCTGATAAACATTGAATGTAGTTCCTTCACGTTTTACAGTAAAGCTTCTTTTCGGCTCGTCTTTGTAATCCAGATCTACACTTTTGATATCTTCTAAGGCAACAGAAATCAGGTCGCGACACATCCACTCACGATAATCTGCTTTGAAGCGTGGTTTAATGATTCCGTTCAAAGCTTTGATCTTCATGATCACTGGGTAGTCACTCTTTCCAAACTCTTTAGAATCGAGTAGCATAACTTGTCCGTAGTGGTCTTTTGTAGATGGACCGATGTACCATGTTTTCAGCCACTCACCATTTGTATGGATCTCTACTTTAACGTGCTGTGCTGACATGAGGCCAATGTAACGTTCTTTCGAATTATCCGGAACATATCCTTTGAATTCGATCTTCTTAAAGGCCTCTAGGATATAATCCATATTCTGCTGTTGTAAGCAGTGTCCATCAGCGTCTTCCCATTCACCGCTTTCAGTTCTAACGATCTCCAGCTTGTTCTCCCATTCATCCGTGATGATCACTTTGGTTATTTCGTCAGTGTTTTCAACTGAAAAATCGATTAATTCCGTAACCGATTTTCCGGAATTGTCGATAAGGTAAACTGCGAACCAGATCAACCCAATGATCACTCCCATCCCCAGGATAAGTGTTACTATTCTTTTCATAATTTTCTTTTAAGCGGCGTATTTACGCTTTCTAATAAAATAGACAATGAATGCCATTCCTACGATCAGAAGGATCGGTAACCCAACATTAATGATCTTATAGTAACTCGCTGATGCTACTACTTTCGAATTATCTATTTCATGTACATCGATCTGACGACTTCTCAAATCAAGGACAGACGTTTCACCCAGCATGTAATCCAGAATATTCTGAATGAATTCCTGATTTCCAAAGATGTGATTCACGCGTAAGTTCATCATGTCCCTGTTGTATTGTAAATTGTTGAATTGTGACGGCATGTACGCGAACTGTCCGTTTCTGCGTGGTACTGAGTCATATATATTTGAAAGGAAACGTCCGTTTCCGATCAGCATAACTTTCCCTTCTTGCGAGCACGAGTCAAGCACTTTCCTTGTTTTGTCCAGTTTCTGTATCTGTTGAACGTATTCCGGGTTTACGCGATTGGTGAAGTATGATTTGAAGTATCCCTCTGCTAATCCAGCGACACATTTCATGTTTGTTTCACTTTCAGGGTTTGCCACCAACTCAGGATTCTTCCCATAATTTAATGGCATAGCAAGGTTTAATAAAGGAGCAAGTCCTGTAACCGTTGAGTTTGTGCTTGACGTTAGCACCGGTGTCAGTGCCACATTCGGATTGTTTTGGACGAATTGAATCTCGCTCGTATATTCGAGTGATACCGGTTCTAAGTTTCTCGCGATCGGGTGGTTCGTTGGTGTTGCGATTACATGATAGAACCATGGAACAGCAGGGGTTTCGCGTAATGGAACCTGCTTGATTCCGCATCGGGCATCCATCACATAATTGTCCTGGAGCTTCAGTCCGTAATTGAAGAGCATTTTATCAATACCTGTGCTTAATCGTGTTGTATGCGTTTGACCAGTTCTGTTTAGGGTATCTTCATTGAATGTCAGTTTATCCAGGAAGCACATCAAACGTCCACCGCGCATAACGAACTGATCAATCAAGAAAAGATCAGATTGTGAAAATTCTTTCGTGGGGCGGGCAATGATCAAACCGTCCAAGTTGTCAAGGGCTGCCAATGAATCTTCGATCCTAACATCTCCGATGGCAAAATATGGTGATAACAATGCTCTTGCACGTTGCGTATTCTTAAACTCCAGCTCACCATGACCATGTAGAAAGGCAATTCTTGGTTTCTTGTCCTGTGTAGCGCGTCTCAATGAACTTATTAGCGCATATTCCAAATTGTTGATCGCGTTCTGGATCAAGTCACCCATACGGTTCAGCTGGTAAGGAGAATTTGGTTTAGAACCCGGTAAGAATTGTACAGTATTTACAGTTGAACCGCCGTATTCAATGATGGCACCTGGCCATAATAGCAATTCACTTTGTGTCCCATCCTTGCTGTAATTGATCTGCATTGGAAGGATTCCTTTTCCTTCTGCCCAAAGACTTTGGTGAAGCTCATTGCGTTCCTGCTCAGTTCCCTCATTCGGATCAATAAACTGATACTCTATTCGGTCTCCCGCGTATTGTTTGAATTCTTTCAGTTTATCTTCGATCGCATCCTTGAATCTACTTAGCTCAGCCGGTAATTTTCCATCCAGATAGATCTTTAGAAACAGCCTGCTTTTGAAGTTCTCTTCATCTTGCAAATACTCTTTTGTTCCAGGGGATAATGAATAGCGCTGATCCTCTGTCATGTCGAAACGCTGGTAAACAAAAGAGCTGATCACGTTGATAAGCACTACTGCTGCAACGACAATCAATAAGAACGTCCAGTTGTAAACCCCTTTGAAAAGTCGACTCTTGTTTGCCATATTACTTCTTTAGAGATTTGATGACTGTTAAAGCCGCATAAATAAATAAGGTAATGATCGACAGGAAGTATACAATGTTCTTCGTGTCAATTACCCCGCGTTTAATCCCGTCGTAGTGAAAGGAGATCCCACAGTACTGGATCACACTGTCAAATTTCCCCATCAGGTTGAATGATCCCAGCAAAGTAAACCCGTCATAGAATAACCAGCATAGAAACATCGCTAGGATGAATGATACTATCTGACTGCTTGTTAGTGTGGACGCGAATGTTCCAATTGCGACGAAGGTCGCACCAAGAAGGATCAATCCGAGATAGGAAGTGATTGTTGCCCCGTGATCAAAGCTTTCCGGCTCCAATGCAAGATTATACATCGAAATGTAATAGATCAATGTTGGGACCAAGGCAATGACTAAAAGCGTTACCCCTGCAAAGTATTTTGCGAGTAGGATCTTTAAGTCAGAAATTGGGCGTGTAAAAAGTAATTCGATCGTTCCCGTTCGCCTTTCTTCTGCAACAGAACGCATTGTTATCGCAGGAATTAGTATTAAGAAGATAACCGGTGATAAGTTGAAAAAGGGAATAAGATCCGCCTCAGTTCCCTCTAGTAAGTTCGTTTGTATGTCTCCCGAAATGATCCAATGAAACAATCCGGAGCCGATCAAAAAGATAAGTATGAATACATATCCAATGATCGAACTCAGAAAACTCCTGATCTCCTTTAAATAAAGTGCGCGCATCCTAATTCTGAATTGAATTCAAAAATAAGATTTCATTTTGACTAAACCATGTAATAATGATGAATAGCCCGTATGACTTATTAAGATGCGCTCGTGGATATGTTAACTAAAAAAGCGGCCTTTCAACCGCTTTTCAAATCCTATTTGAATAGGTGAATAGAAGAGTTTTTCGTATCGATGTGAATTGCTTCAGGGAACTCGGCGTGAACGATCAACGTATTTTCGTGACGATGTTCCAATGACTCAAGCTTATTTCGGTCAAGTAGGAGAATAGTAGAGTTACCATGATGGTCCATCTTGTCAAGGATCGTTTGTCCGTTAAATTCACACTGCCAGTGCGTTTCGCTTGTGTTTTCAATGTATCCTACTTCGATTGTCGGAACGGCATAATAGTTCATGATATCCACATCGTCCAACTCCAAGACTAGTCTTAAAAAACCTCCTTCTAGAACCATTTGGTCATCGGTCAAACCAAGTTCATTCAATGTGATCTTACCTGGTGTTGTACCTGACATTCTAATCTTTACTTCCCCTTCGTTTATTTCAATTGTTTGCTCCATTGTATTCGTTTATAATTACAACGCTAAAGTAGGAGAGATGGCCGTTGCGGAATATGACCAATGTCATGTACCAATGCGATTCTAATCAATAATCGCGTCTTCGAAAAGGATAAAGCCAATGCAAGCGCCGATCTGCCAACCAGTAAACTTTGTTCTTTCCGGAAGTGTGAATGGATAAGCTCCTTTGTTGATCCACCGATTTTTGCTAATGTCAAGCATGTAGTGTGCGAACCCTCCAAAGGTTAAACCAGCTCTTCGTCCAACATTGAATCTGAAATCAAGACCTGATTCTAAACCTGTGAATGGATTTTTGATCTTGTAGCGCTCTCCATTATAAAGGGAGATCATTTTTCTGCTTCCAAATGAAAAGCCGTAATTAAAGCCGAGAGTGATCCATTTTGCATGGATCAGATCTAATTGGGCGAGTGCAGAGAATTGATAACCTTTGAACTCTACCTCTTTTCCATCAAGTACTGTTCCTATCGGTAAGAATTGATTGAACCTAAATATTTCATCGCGTGTGATACGCCGATTCATCATTACAGGAAAGTTTATTTCGAACGAAAGAAATGAAATATTTCTTTTAGCGATTACACCTTCATTTTTATGAAAATTGAAGTAACCGTAACCCATCGTTAAGGGAGAATAAACGCGAGAGCTAATATCAATAAGATCATTTGGTTCTTCAACATAGCGCCAGTTTGGCATTGGGTCAGGATACTGAACGGGGGGTATGATCTGACCAAAAACAGAATTGTAAATGAGTAGTAGAACGATTATGAAACAATTCCTCAAACTATTACTGTTTATTCATAAAACCGTCAAAGTAAGCTTGTACGGTCCAAGCTTCAGGTTTGCACTGGAACCAAGGTTTAATGTTTGGCCAAATACTTCCGAATTCCTGCGAATCACGATAAGCGTTTAGTGCGTTTTCATCTTCCCAATGACTATATGTCATAATGATGCAAGGGTCATTCACATCCTGATATAGTTTCATACCGTAACATCCTGGAAAGTTGTTAACTACTTGATTGATCGTGTCGAAAAAGGCTAAAAAATCAGTTACTTTTTCTTCCTGAAAATGAAGTTTAACAATTCGCGTGATCATAATTAGAAAAGTGATTCAAGCGTTTGCCTTGATCCCTGAGGTGTAAATTCTATACGAACCATGTCATTGATGCGCAATCCGAATAATTCCTGTGCTCCACCGGTACTTCTGTTGGCGCCGCGATTGATGGCAATTTCCAGCAGTCCGTTATCATTAAAGATGGCTACCTTCTCACCCTGAGCAACTTCATTGTAGCTCTCGGCAAGTGTATCTATGAAATAGTTCTTGTTCTTGAAGTAAATAGTGAAGGGTACATTTTCACCCATACGCTTGAAAAGATCCTCTGAGATGTTCGTGATGACATTACCGTATGAATCGAAATGAATGATATGTCCTTTTATCAGATTTGGCTCAGAAATAGCTGTTTGCGCGAAAGCACGTTTGAATTGATCCGCTGGTTCAGCGAATGATTCTAGTGCATGTCCGGCTGCGATTTTCTCAGCTATAGGAACCAATAGATTCTTAGCAGGGAAACGAAAAGGATTGTCAACGCTCAAAATATTATCCACGCGCCAGAATTTATCAGGGTGTTTTTCCTTTAGGAATGCACCAAAAAAGCCATTGTCGTTTCCGATGAAATATTGTCCGCTATCCTCCAAAACGGAAGGGAAGCTTCCATCTGCACCCCCAAAGTTGACAACCGGTTCAGAATCAACGCCTATGATATGAATAGTTCCCTCCGGAAAGTCTTGATAACACGATCGAACGTGATAAGCAGCTTCACTTATATCAAACGGGCGAATAGCATGAGAAATATCGATGATATGCGCGTTCGGGATCTTACTCAGGATCGTCGCCTTCAAAGAGGCCACATAATGATCCTTTGTACCCATATCCGTTGTTAAAGTGATGATCTGCATTGGCGATTTCAGAAAGTGTTCCGAATTTTTCAATATTTCAATCAAAAATAAGTTTATTTGAGTTATAATTAGGAATACAAACGAAATAATCATTTGCTAGAAAGAAAGATCGAAATAAATGGGATCAATCCTGCTGAGCTTTTAGGAGTTAACAACGCCAAGCTAAAGTACATTAAAGGATTTTTTCCTAAGCTAAAAGTAGTCGCACGCGGAAATGTGTTAACTATTGCCGGAGACGAAGAGGTGATGGACGAGTTTGAACGTAAATTCAACCTTATTATTCAGCACTTTAATAAGTACAACAACCTCACAGAGAATAATATTGATAATCTGATGCTTGAGGACGGTTCAAAGATGTTGAACTCTGAGCGGGGAGGTGAGATCTTAGTGCATGGTAATCAAGGTTCTAAGATCAAAGCAAAAACGATCAATCAGAAAAAGCTAGTAGACCTTGTTAATAAGAACGACATGGTTTTCGCCGTTGGGCCTGCCGGTACGGGTAAGACCTATACAGCAGTGGCCTTAGCTGTTAGAGCGTTGAAGGCAAAGGAAGTCAAACGAATTATTTTGACAAGACCAGCTGTGGAGGCAGGAGAGAACCTAGGATTTCTTCCGGGTGACCTAAAAGAGAAGCTTGATCCCTATATGATGCCTTTATATGATGCTTTGAGGGATATGATCCCACCAGAGAAACTGGCGGATATGATCGAGTTTGGAATCATTGAGATCGCTCCTTTGGCATTCATGAGAGGTCGTACGTTGGACAAGGCTTTTGTCATTCTAGATGAGGCTCAGAACTCCACGAAAATGCAAATGAAAATGTTCCTGACTAGAATGGGAATGACGGCGAAGTTTGTCATCACTGGTGATATGTCACAAGTGGATCTACCTAATAAACAACGTTCCGGTTTAGCTTATGCACTTGATTCATTGAACGGTGTTGAGGGGGTTGGAGTGATCAGAATGGGCCAGGCCGATGTTATTCGTCACAGTCTTGTTAAGCGCATAATTGACGCGTTCGAAAAGGAAGACGAGAAAGAGAAGCAGCAGAAGAGGGAGCAGGAAGACAAGGAGTAGTTTCTACTTATTCACTTTTTGTTCATAATTATTTGCTGTTTCTGCTTAATATGATTCGTTTGCGCTAAATCGTTATTTCTATTTTTGCTCAAAATTCTTCTATGAGCAACGCGATTACTAAGAGTGAGTTTCACTTTAAAGGGCAAAAATCTGTTTACAACGGAAAAGTGCGTGACGTCTATACTCTTGACAACGGACTTTTGGTGATGGTCGCATCAGACCGCATTAGTGCTTTTGATCACATCCTTCCAAAAGGGATCCCATTCAAAGGACAAGTGTTGAATCAGGTGGCTACAATGTTCTTGAAGGCTACGGAGGACATCGTTCCTAATTGGTTGATTGCTACACCGGATCCTTCTGTTGCAGTAGGACTAGCTTGTGAGCCTATCCGTGTCGAAATGGTTATTCGTGGATATATGTCGGGGCATGCTGCAAGAGAGTATAAAGCAGGTAAAAGAGTACTTTGTGGTGTAGAAATGCCTGAAGGTATGAAGGAGAATGATAAGTTTCCTGAGCCGATCATAACACCTGCAACGAAAGCAGAAGAAGGTCACGATGAAGATATCTCAAGAGAGGACATTTTAGCAAAAGGAATAGTTCCTGAAGATATTTACGTACAGCTTGAAAAATACACAAGAGCACTTTTCCAAAGAGGTACTGAAATGGCTGCTGCGCGAGGGTTGATCCTGGTTGATACTAAATATGAGTTCGGAATTAAGGATGGAAAGGTTTATCTGATCGATGAGATCCATACACCAGATTCGTCACGTTATTTCTATGCTGAAGGATATGAGGAGCGTCAGGCTAGAGGTGAGGCTCAAAAACAGCTTTCGAAGGAGTTTGTAAGACAGTGGTTGATCGAGAATGGATTCCAGGGACTTGAAGGACAAAAAATGCCAGATATGCCAGAGTCATTCG